>NZ_JBHVCT010000248.1:0-1018 GCF_042803195.1 Streptomyces sp. NPDC057428 | reverse complement strand
CAACGTCGCTCGGGTAGCTGAAGATCGTTTATGATCTCGATCTTGTGCCGAGAGATCACATAGTTGGTGAGACGTACCCGGAGCGGATCCGGATGGGGTTGCTGTCGCGGACCTTCACGTCCGACTTGGTCGACTTCGTGGTCGATGAGGCCGGTGCCCGTGAGGAGCGGACGAAGTCGCTGCCCGCCCGGCTGATGGTGTACTTCGTGCTCACGATGTGGCTATTCACGGGCAGTGGGTACGGTCTGGTGCTGCGGGAGTTGGTGGAGAACTGGCCGCGCCGGGCCGGTGAGGGTTGGCGGCCGGCGCGCACGGGGTCGCTGACCGAGGCCCGTCAACGGCTGGGGCCCGGCCCGTTGCGGTTGCTGTTCGACCGGGTGGCCGGGGTCAGCGGGAGTGCGGCCACGCCCGGGGCGTTCTGGCGCGGGCTGCGGCTGACCTCGCTGGACGGCTCGCTGTTCGACGTGCCCGCCAGCGAGGCCAATGCCGCGGCCTACGGCCGGTCCGCCAACGGCCATCGGCCCGGGCCGTTCCCGCAGGTGCGACTGCTCGCGCTGGTGGAGTGCGGCACCAAGGCGATGATCGGCGCGGTCTTCGACTCCTTCGCGGTGGGCGAGCGGACCCTGGCCCACCGTCTGCTGGTCCATCTGCGCGGCGGGATGCTGCTGATGGCCGACCGGGGCTTTCCCGCCTTCGACCTGTGGCGGGCGGCGGCACAGACCGGGGCCCAACTACTGTGGCGCTGCTCGGATTCCTTCACCCTGCCCGTCGACCGGATACTGCACGACGGCACCTACCTCTCCCACCTCAACGGGCCGCGCGGGAAGCGGACCACGGTGCGGGTGGTCGAGTACACGGTGACCACCTCGACTCCGGACGAGTCCGGCGTCAGCGAGGAGACCTCCGAACTGTTCTGCCTGATCACCACGTTGCTCGAACCTCAGACGGCGCCCGCCGCCGAACTCGCGGAGCTCTACACCTCGCGCTGGACCAGCGAAACGATCTTCAAGCACATCAA
>NZ_JBHVCT010000247.1:0-1022 GCF_042803195.1 Streptomyces sp. NPDC057428 | reverse complement strand
AGCTCGTCCTCGTCCGCGACACCGCCTGCTGATCACCCACCAGCCGAACCGCCAGGCCAGCACGCCCGCATCTCAATTTCCCCCGAGGTCGTAAGTCGCCATTGGGACGCTGTTTCGCGAGCCGTTCGCGGCCCACTCCAGGAAAGACTGATCCGGGCATCTCGGATCACGAGACGTAATCTTTGTGACCTGAGTCACCGTTCGGGCGGTCAAGCGGGAACTCTCCACTCGACATGGACAGCGGTTCGCACAGCCATGTACGAGCAGCCAGCGTCAGGGCGGAGGTCCCGAAGAGAAGAACGTGCTGATGCTTCGCGTCAGACGTGACGCCTCGTTGAGCCCATGCCGCGCCGCCAAAAGCACGTATACGGCCACAGGGAAGGCCAGTATCGCCAAGGGCGCCATCAGTTCCGCCGGCACACCTAGCCCCGCGAGGAGCAGCGAGAAGAGCGTTACGCAGAGTACCGACCACGTGCACGCCTTCGCCAAGCGGAGGCCGTCCACCCGGTCAGGTGCCAACGAGCCCTCTCCAGATTCCCCGCTCGGGAGCAGCGCCTCCGGGAGGATTTCCTGAAAGCGATCGGCGGCGATGCTGCTCGCGGCAGTCGCGGCAAGCAGACCAAGCTTCCGCGCCGCGCCCTCGCGATCCCGCAGAAGTTCGTCCGCCGCCTGCGTAAACGTCGTCTCCACCAGCCGTACGTGGCTCACGAGTTCCTTTCGGATTGCCCGGCTAAGCCCGAACGCAGACGCAGCGTCTCCGGCGACCTCCCGCAGAGGGAGACCAACTCTCCAGACCTTCTTTCGGAGTCGCCCTGCATCCGTGTAATGGCTTTCCGCCATACCGACCAGATCCCCACTGGCCGAGAGCAAGCTGAGGAGTGGGTAGAGCGGCTCGTAGCACCGCGCGATGTGCTCCGCGCGCCATGTCCCGGGTTCCGCAGCTCAGTGGGTGTCCGATGAGTCGAATTGGGCATCAGCGCAGGTCAGCGAGTTTCGGCTAGTGACGGGAGCCGGTATCGCCT
>NZ_JBHVCT010000246.1:0-1024 GCF_042803195.1 Streptomyces sp. NPDC057428 | reverse complement strand
ACCACACCCGCGAGCACCAGCGCACCTACCCCGACCAGCGGGACTACCAACTCGGCGCCTGATCAACGACCTTCCCCCAGAAGGATCCGCACCCAACTCGTTCAGTGCTGCCTTCCACTTGTTGTTCCAGCGTTTACGTGCCGCAGGCGCATACATGCTTTCCGACGGTCAACGGCTCGCACGGCAAAGCCCGGACCCCTGGAATGCGCCCACGGGCCCGGGCCTTGTGCTGTTGACCGATGAGTATGCGGCCTCGGATCACCCTGCAGCAACGTGGGGGAAGAGACGCTCTTGCCCCGTCCTCGCGGGTCCCGGTTCAGCCGGTCAGTTTCCGTGCAGGTACTGGGTGTAGTAGTAGCCGCCCTCGCCTTCGAAGTGCGCCTTCTTCTGCTTGCCGTACGTGATCCCGTACGGGCCACCGAGGTTCAGGTACTCCCCGGCCTCGCGAGCGCCCTCGATCTTCTGGTAGCCGGCGCCCTCGGTCACGCCCTCCCAGTCGTTGGCGGCCGCGGGCGCCGCAGCCACGATCCCGGCGGCAGCAACGGTGGCAAGAGTGATCGCAATACGACGAAGCATAGGACTCCCTCTCAGGAAATGCGCAGTGAATGGGGCGAGCCACCAGGCTCTACCGCGCACAGCACAACCGTGCCGACGCCGCACTTATTGGGCGGAGAATCAACCTGATCGGGTGCAGGCAGCTAGATCCATTGGACTGCCGAGCTCTCACCGGGGATCCAACGTGATGCGCACTCAGGTGAGCACATGGAGCGAGAACCGGAAGTGGCTCGCCCGCGAGCACACAGACACGGCAGCTGTAGTTCTTGATCGGTAGTAGCATCGCTGCTGGTCAGGGGGCTGTGGCGGCGGTGACATTGTGCCATCTGCGGTGGGCTTCGGCTGCTTGGTGCTGGTGGTGGCGTCTCCAGGCGGACCAGTGGATCAGGTGGTCTCGATCGCGTCGGGGGCGGGGCAGCGCGGTGATCCGTAGCAGGCGGAGGAGTTCGCGTCCGCTGGCCGGGACGAG
>NZ_JBHVCT010000245.1:0-1025 GCF_042803195.1 Streptomyces sp. NPDC057428 | reverse complement strand
CAATTTGAGTCCAGACACCTCAAGGATCACAGGAGACGGCGTGTTTCCCGTATCAGGGCAGGTCAGGACACCCACACATACGGCAGGAGAGCCCGAAATCCCCCGCTAATTGTGGCTCTCCTGTCGGATCCGTGGGTGGTCAGTTCGGGAGTTGACGGCCTGGGAGGTGGGGGCGGTGGCCGCCGAGGCTGAGCATGGCGAGGGCGATGAGGGCCTGGGGGTTCTTGAAGCCGAAGGCGATGCGGGTGATGAGCCGGATTTTGGTGTTCATCGATTCGACGAGTCCGTTGGACAGGCCGTGCTCGGCGGCGGCGGTGATCGCGTCCCAGTGGCGGACGATGGACCGCTGGAGGTCGACGAATGCGTCGATGCGGCAGCGGCGGGCCCAGAGGACCCAGTCCCACAGGGCCTGGGGAGTGTCGGTGCCGGACTTCAGGGCGAGGCGGAGTCCTTCCTTCAGCAGGTAGGCGCGGTGGAGGACGGGGTGGGCCTTGGCGACGAACTCCAGCTGGGCCCGCTGGTACTGGGTGAGGTCCTCGGGGTTCTTCCAGAGTGCGAAGCGGGCCTTCTTCAGCGACTTCGATCCCGCCGTGGTCCGGCCCTTGCCCTTGCGCTCGGTGGTCCAGACCTCGCGGCGTACGACGTCCAGGGCGTCGGTGGCCCACTTCACCGTGTGGAAGGGGTCCATCACGCGCACCGCCTGCGGGCAGTGTTCGGCCACCGGCCCGCCACCCAGTCCGCCGCGTCGGCCGACACGTGCGTGATCCTCGCGGCCCGCTCGGGGCCGAGCAGGGTGAAGAACCTGTTCAAGGTGGCCTTGTCCCGGCCGGGTTCGGCCCACAGCAGACGGCCCGAATCGTGATCGACGACGACGGTGAGGTACTTGTGCCGCTTCTTGTGTTGGGTCGGGGACGGGACGCCGTGCGTCCTCTCAGACCCGAATCCGCAGGTAGTGCGGGGTGTGTGGCAGCTGATATGGCGACAGGTGCACTTTGCCGGTGAGAAGATCGAGGTTCCTACACCGT
>NZ_JBHVCT010000244.1:0-1053 GCF_042803195.1 Streptomyces sp. NPDC057428 | reverse complement strand
CATCCGGATCCGCTCCGGGTACGTCTCACCAACTATGTGATCTCTCGGCACAAGATCGAGATCATAAACGATCTTCAGCTACCCGAGCGACGTTGCGTTCTGGGTAGAGCCATGCGATCCGTCTCCTCCTCGTATTGCCGTCATCTCATGCTGTCAACACAACGGCTTGCTGTGAGGGTGTCTGTCTGATAGGCGCGGACGTTCTCGAACGCAGGCATCTTGTCTCAGAGGTCCTGTGCAGCGCCGTCTCGATCGTCACGAAACTCATCTTGGGTCCCGAACGAAGCAGTGGGCAACTGCTGCCCCGCGCATTCTGTCGGGCCGCGAGATCGCGGCCTGGCCTCTCGCGGTGACCCTTTTTACCGAAGACCAGAAATTCATCGTACCCGCCTCTGAGCCGAACGTAGCATCCTACGGCAGTGAGAGGCTGGGTTTCTTTACTCGGTCAGGTCCGGGAGGCGGCCTTTCGGTCCTGACGGCGCATTGCTGCTCCGTTTTCCGCCGACGTATGACCAGCAATTGTCAGGATGAGGATGGGCTCGGTGGGTATCCCCCTGTTCGAGGTGGCTCCGCATGAGAACCCCGCGGTCGTCAGGGCGGAGGCGTCGCGCTCCCGCCACCGAACGCCCCCTGACGCTGACGAGTTGGCGGAGCCGTCATAGTTATCGCTTTCTGGCGGAGCTGTACGGTCCACGCCGTCTGCCGTTGACTGTCCTTAATTGTTCAGGGGCGTTGGAGGAGTGAATCGTTCGCGGCGGCAGGGATCCGGGTCCTGCTTGATCCGGTTGGATGGCGATGCAAAGTGTGATGCGTGATTCCGGTCAACTATTTCGCCCCGTGTTTCATTTATTCCCTCGTCGTAACCCCATTTGTGCGGTCCCCGGCACTGGACCTCCGAAGCGTTGCCCAGTAAGCATTCAGCGTGACCGCGTTGCGTGACGGTTTCGGGCATGGGGTGGTAAGCATTCAGAAGGTCGTGGTCTGGGTCACTGTCTGACGATGTGACAGGTGGTGGGCGGGTGCGGCAGGATCCGTGCTCGTGTCGTCCGCCTT
>NZ_JBHVCT010000243.1:0-1067 GCF_042803195.1 Streptomyces sp. NPDC057428 | reverse complement strand
ACATTGGCATGGAAGGCATAGAAGCGAATGAGGCGGTACTTCAAAAGGCGATAGCTCAAGGTATTCCCCTTATGGCAGCACTGCCAGTCAAACAAGATCCGGCCATATGGCAGATACTAGACGCATTCGCAAGGCAGGCAACCGATATTTATAACCTTGTCAATTCGACAATGCTGACTCAAAGCCAGGTAGTGTATCGTGACATACTGACTCAGACAGTCGCAGGGGTTATCAGTGGACTAAAAACGCCACAACAAGCCCTGAGAAGCACCGTGCAAGATTGGGCGCAAAAGGGAATACCGGCATTAATAACAGCAGACGGCAAACGAAGGTATGCGGAAGGTTACGCTTATACGGTCATTCGAACAATGGGTAACAACGTTGCTAACGAAATGCAGGACTCAAGGTTTGATAGTTACGGCGTGGACTTGGTAGAAATCAGCTCACACGTAGGGGCACGGCCCAAATGCGCCCCGTATCAAGGCAGGATATTCAGCAGGAGCGGCAATGATCCGAAATATCCGGCGCTATCCAGCACAAGTAAGGGCGAACCGGACGGATTGTTTGGTATTAACTGCGGCCATGTTCAGTATCCCTACATTCCAGGCATTTCAGAACAACGTTATCATCCTGTTAATGCAGAGCGGAACGAAAAAGCATACAAAGAAAGCCAAAAACAGAGGGCGTTAGAACGCAATATAAGGAACAACAAAAGAGAGCTTGCCACATTCGAAAAAATGAATGATGAAATTGGCGCGAAACGGGCACACAGGAAGGTTTTAGACGGTCAGGCAAGGCTAAGGGCCTTCCTAGAGGAAACAGGGCGTACACGGCGACGAGAGCGCGAGCAAATATACAATTAAGGCGGTGCAGCATGTTTGTATTGAAAAAAGATCACGAAAAGCTAGAAAAGAAGGTTGAGGAATTGGAAGCCATTGTTTTTAACATGGGTTTAGCACTGCGGAAAATTGAAGAAGCAAACAAGAAAGAAGAGCCAACGGTTTATCTATCGTAAGGCTCTTTTTTCTTGCCCGTTTATCTGTAGTGGGCGTTAAAGAAAACAGAAG
>NZ_JBHVCT010000242.1:0-1112 GCF_042803195.1 Streptomyces sp. NPDC057428 | reverse complement strand
CTGTCAATGGCCTTGAAGTTCTCCCCGTAGGCGGCCGCGGTTTCGCCCCGCTGGCGGCCTGCAAGATCTCCCCGCTGGCGGCCAGATATCTCCCCGCCGCCGGGTGATGTGTCAGCTGAAGGGCTTGACGCCCTTGCCGGTGGTGGCCTGTGTAAGCCGGAAGCTGTCACCCTGGGTAACCACGATGTGAGCGTGGTGCATGAGGCGGTCGACGGTCGCGGTGGCCAGGGTTTTCGGCATGATCTCGTCGAAGCCCGACGGGTGGAGGTTGCTGCTGACCGCGAGAGCCCGCCGTTCGTATGCGGCGTCGACCAGGCGGTAGAAGCCCTCGGCGGCGTCGGGGCTGACCGGCAGCAGGCCGATGTCGTCGACGATGATCAAATCGGAGCGGATCACACGGGTCAGGGCCTTGGCGATGGAGTCGTCCGCGCGGTGGCGGCGGACGAGGGCGCCGAGGTCCTCGATGGAGAACCAGGCAACCGACATGCCGGCCTCGACGGCGGTCTGCCCGAGGGCTTCGCACCAGTGGCTCTTGCCCGTGCCGGAGGGGCCGACCACGCAGAGATTCTCCCGGCGCTGGACCCATTCCAGGGTCTTGATCGCGTCCTGGGTGGCCCGGGGGATGGACGATGCCTGCTCGTCCCAGTCGCCGAAGGTCTTCCCGGCGGGGAACCCTGCCCGCTTGCGGCGGGTGTGGAGGTTGGCGCGGTCGCGGCCGGCGGCTTCCTCGGCCAGCAGGACGCGGACGACCTCGGCGGGATCCCAGCGCTGGGCTTTCGCGGTGGGGACGATGTCGCTCAACGCCCTGCGGATGTGCGGGAGTTTGAGCCGCCTGGTCAGCTCGATCGCCTCGGCGAGCGGGTCGCCGATCGGGCCGGAGACGGTGCGGGGCGGGGTGGCCATCAGCACAGATCGCTTTCGTTGGCGTCGGGCTCGGATATGCCCGAGCCGGTGTCGGGGGTGGTGGTGCCGAATGAGGACCAGGCGCCGGTGCCGGGCTGCAGACTGTGGGTCTCGCTCGCCCGGGTCGGCTCGGCCGAGACGTGGGCGGCCTGGTAGTGGAGGATGGAAAGCAGATCCTTCTCCGCGAAGCGGCCGGTGACCGCCGCCGT
>NZ_JBHVCT010000241.1:0-1127 GCF_042803195.1 Streptomyces sp. NPDC057428 | reverse complement strand
ACCTCGTGCACCCAACGCGCCACCGCCTCGCCGTTACGGCCCGGCCTGGTGCTACCAAGGATGATACCGATCTTGACCATGTGAAAACCCTTCGTCAAAACGCTCCCGAAGCACATTGTGCAACTTGCTTCGTCAGGAAATGTAGCGCGACATGCTTGCACGGTCAAGTAACTTTATTTACGGCACGTCCTCCATCGCCGTCCCTGACGCATTCGAGCGCTCCTACGATGCCGCGCAGCGCCGCAACGGCCGTCGCGCGCCTGCCAGGGATTGCGGGACAGCCCTTGGCCTCCAGCGGCTACAAGGCCCGGCATAGAATGCCTCAATGCCCTCCAAGCGCTCCTACGCCTCCCCCCTGCGGGAACAGGCTGCCGCACGAACTCGCGAACAGATTCTTCTGCGAGCGACAGAGCTGTTCGCGGAGCGCGGATATGGGCTGGTGACCGTTGCGGACATCGCATCCGCCGCGGGGGTGTCCCCCAAGACGGTGTTCGCGAGCACGGGCAGCAAGGGCGACATCCTGGACCGAATCGTCGATCAGGGTGTGGCGGCGTCCGGCTACGAGCACGCGGTCCGGGAGGTACTCGAACAACGGTCACCCTCGGCGGCACTCGGCGTCCTTGCCCGCGGCACCCGCCTCGGCAACGAGGAGTACTTCTGCGTGCACGAGGCGATCCTCAAGGCACTGCCGGTCCACGAGAACGGTGACGCCCTGCGGCAGCGTGCCACCGCCGCGTACCGTGAGGCACTCGTCGCCAGCGCGCACCACCTCCACACGCTGGCTCCCCCGCCGTCCTGCGCGGAGCCGGAGACCGCGGACCTCCTCTGGTTCTGGTTCGGGCCCGGTGGATGGCGCTCGCTCGTCGTCGAGAACGGCTGGTCCTGGGACCGCACCGAGGAGTTCCTCGTGCGGACGGCGACCGCCACGCTGTACCGGTGACCGCGGCGAATCGCCGTCACCACGCGCCCCGCCCTGCCTTTGAGGCCCTGGGTAGGGTTGAACAGGGTCACCGGGCAGAGGACGCTCTCCTGCCTGCGTTCCGCATAATTCGCGGTGCCTAGAGCATCGAATCGTGCTGTGACCTGGGGAAACGCGTCTGGACACGCTGTGGGGGCGTGTCTCTAGG
>NZ_JBHVCT010000240.1:0-1130 GCF_042803195.1 Streptomyces sp. NPDC057428 | reverse complement strand
CTCGTCCCGGCCAGCGGACGCGAACTCCTCCGCCTGCTACGGATCACCGCGCTGCCCCGCCCCCGACGCGATCGAGACCACCTGATCCACTGGTCTGCCTGCGTCAGCGAAAGTTCTGGTGACGACATCACCCTGGTCGTCGCGACATTGTGACCGGAACCGTCGGGCCGAGGCCACGGGGTTTGCTGCCCTTAGCTTAAGCCTAGGACACTGGAACAGCGGCCTACAGGCATGGCTCGATCGTCTCGGCGGACATGAGGATCTTGACTACTCGGCGGCCGCCCAGATACCTGGTCTCCCCATCGCAGAAGTTGCTGACGGCCCCGTCGCTGAAGTAGACGTATCCCGACCAGCCATTGGCGTTGATGCTGTATCCAGAGGAGTTGAGCGAGTAGGTGCCGCTGCAGGTCTTGCTCCACGTGGCGATGGAGCCGCTCGATGTGTAGTAGTTGTACTTGAGTGCGGCGCTGGAACTCTGACACTTCTGAGCCGTCTGTGGGGAGGCCGCGGCGGATGCCGGGATCCCGCTCGCCCCCAACGAGGCAACCCCGATTACCAGAGCAGCCATCTTCACCATTGCGTGCTTCTTCATACTCTCTTCCCTCCGAATGTATGTCTTGATTTGCGGGTGCGCACAGAGCATTCCGACGCGATGCCTCCGTCATGTGCAGCCGCCCGGTCGTTGACGATGAGTGCCGCCTGCTCGGCGATGCGCGCCACAAAGATGGATCCCTTTGTGGAGAGCGAAGAGCAATGCGTCGGCGTCACCGGGCTGCTCCTTCGGTCGCGCATGCCGCCTTCCTCCTGGCCTCATCGGGTGCCGGGAACGAACGAGTCCAACACTGCGTCGACCAGGCCTGCCGGCACTACGTCTTGTGCGACGATTCGAGCAGGTTCGAAGGGACGCCCCCGGGCGCGCACGCTCGGGCAGCAACAGGAGGGTCATGATCGAGCTCACCGTCGATGCCGCCGGGCTTGCCCGCTCCCGCTTCGCGGTCTCACCGCTGCATGAGGTCGTCGCAACGCTGCTGCCGTGTACGCATTCAGAAGGAATGCGCCTGATCGGTGACGGTTGGTGAGAGTGGCTGGTCAGGTGGTCTGTGCGATGGGTGGCATCCAGAGGTTGCCTG
>NZ_JBHVCT010000239.1:0-1133 GCF_042803195.1 Streptomyces sp. NPDC057428 | reverse complement strand
CATCCGGATCCGCTCCGGGTACGTCTCACCAACTATGTGATCTCTCGGCACAAGATCGAGATCATAAACGATCTTCAGCTACCCGAGCGACGTTGGACCGGGCCGAGCCACGCAGCAGTGCTCCCGCCGCCCGACGCGCCCCCTTTCCTTGCCGACGGGAGGCGGACGACGACGCCGCCTGCGGGGCCGGGCGGTGGCGACCGTCTCGCGTGTTCGCCACCCACGGCTCCGAGGTCGACGGTCGGCAGCCCCGCACCGGTCGCGGACCGCAGGGGCCGGCTCAACCCGCTGAACCTGCGCAGAGGCTGGACCCATCCCCGTGCCGCGTCCCGACGAAGGGACGGCCTCGGCCTCCAGGCATACCAAAGTCTAGAAATCCTCCGACCCACGCTTCCTTGGTCTGCGAATCATGCGTACCTATGGCCGAATCCGCGATTTCTTCAGATCGTTAGCGTGATGGACATGAACCTCAAGAAGCTTTCCGAAGAATTCAAGCGGGCTGGCATCCCCGCAGTTCTGTTCGCTGTGGCGGGACTGTTCGTCACCGTATTCGCGGCAGTGCAGATCCTTGAGCGGGTCTGGGCCCACGTGACACTGCGACTGCTGAACGTTCCGGGCCTCGGTGCGGCGGCCACACTGCTCGTGGGCGGCGCCTTCCTCGTCGTCTCGCTGCTGATCCAGCGGCGTGCGTCGTCCGACCGCACGGAAGCACACGGGTGACGTGACCGGCCGGAACGCCGGCCGACAGACGACCGGCGTTCCGGGCGTGCGGGCGAGCGGGCGAGCGGGCGAGCGGGCGAGCGGGCGGCCGTATTCGGATCACGCCTGCGGGCCAAATCACGTGCGGCCACCCCAGCAGACGCCTCCCGGCGCAGACCGATCCCCACATCGGTCTCAGCTCGGATTCCGCCCCTGCCCCGGAGCGACGACCTGCATTCCGGTCAGGTCCTGATCGGCGTGACGAAGTCTGCCCCGACGAAAGACACTTCGCCGAATGCGCACGATTCCCCGATGCGTCCATGTTCCTCCACGCTTGAACCCGAATCCACCGGCTTGATGCCTGTGGATAGCTTCTCCGGAAACGAGGAAGTGCCCTGTGGCCTGCGATGATGGGAGTTCTTCACGCTTCCAGC
>NZ_JBHVCT010000238.1:0-1198 GCF_042803195.1 Streptomyces sp. NPDC057428 | reverse complement strand
CGACTCGCCCATGAAAGTGCACCTGCCGAGTGAAGAAGATATCGCGTCGTCGTACCGCCTCTCGCACCCCCGGCAAGCGGTGGTCGAGGGTGAGAGCGCAGGTGGGTGATCCGGACGCCTCGGTGACGGAGAACGGTGGGCTGTTGCTGGTGGCCGAGCTGGACCGGGCCCTGGGCATCACCGCCGTACTGGACGCGGGGATTGGGCCGGTCAAGACACGCGACCGGGGTCTGTCGGGTGGCGAGTTCGCGCTCGCGACGGCCGCTGTGCAGCTGACCGGCGAGGATCATCTGGTCGGGTTCGACCGGCTGCGGGCCGATGTGGTGGGCGAGGGGTTGCTGCCCGCGCCGGTGCCGGCGGCGACCACGGCCGCCACCCTGGCCGCCCGGTTCGGGCAGGCCCAGCGCGAGGGCATCGAGATCGCGTGCGCGGAGCTGACCGGCCGTGCTCTTGCCGCGCTGGCGGTCGCCGAGCGGGCCCGGGTCCTGGCGGGGCCGGTCACCATCGACGTGGACGCCAAGGACATCGAGGTGTACTCCACCCGCAAGGAACAAGTGGTCCGTTCCTACAAGGGTGAGGTTTCCGGACGGGTTCACGCCTGCCACTGGGCGCAGATGGGCACCGTATTGGCCGCGGACCTGGGCGATGGCCGCTCGGACGGCCGGACCCTGGCCCCCGACCAGATCGACCGGGCCATCGACGCCGTCCGCGCCACCGGGGCGACCGGACAGATCCTCGTCCAGGGCGACTCGGGCTACTACTCCGGCACCGTCGCGGCCCGGATCACGGCACGCGAGGCGGTGTTCCGGCTCGCGGTGCCCCGCACCGGGCCGCTCTGGCGGGCCGTGTCCCGGGTCCATGAGGACGACTGGATCTGTGCCATCGACTACGACGACGCCCAGGTCGCACTGATCGACTACACGCCGGCCGGCTGGCCCGAGGGCACCAAGGTGATCGCCCGCCGGGTCCGCTACGACGCCGACGCCCTGTCCGCGGATCCGCGCTCACGCCGCTCCCGCACCGTGGGCAAGGACCAGCTCACCCTCGTCCTGGACGGCGTCTCGGACGCGGCCTACGCCTACTCCTTCATCGCTACCGACGAGGTCCTCGACCTGGACGAGGACATCGCGACAGCGGAGTGGGAGTTCCGACGCCGCACGAAGATCGAGGAGCTGTTCCGGGACACCGCATACGGCGC
>NZ_JBHVCT010000237.1:0-1207 GCF_042803195.1 Streptomyces sp. NPDC057428 | reverse complement strand
ATCTGACCGCCCACACCCCAGCCGTTGACCACCGGTCACCGGCCGTCACCCCATGCCCGAAACCGTCACGCAACGCGGTCACGCTGAATGCTTACTTCGATATGTTGGTCGCGCCCAAGGCAAGGGAAACCCAGTGCAGGTAATGAAGGGGCGTATATCTAGGGGGCACGATATCTTTAAGGCCAACCCAGATTTGACTCCTCATATCATCGACGTTCAGATGTCCATGGATGCTAGCAAGGGAGCCGAAGAATTCTTCACGCAGGGATATGCTCAGCGAGGAGCAAATCTCCTCAACAGTCCTGACTCACCTGCACTAGGCTTCTCGAAGGCTGCAAGGGGAAGGAAATCCGTCGAGATGATGGACGCCTTCTTCGATGAACTTATTTCGCGAGGGTAGGTGTCAAATGGATTTCGTAGAGATTCGCTTCGATGGTACTTTCCTGGTTGATAGGGATGATGTTGAAGAGGGCCTCAATGAATCTCTAAAAGGAATTGGAGAGGTGACGGGTGCGGGCTCTGGGGAATTCGGCGCCCACCTCGACGTGGAGGTGGGGGATGACTTCCCCAAGAACGACGTCCTCGACAAGGTCTTCGCTGTTCTGAAGAATCTTGAAATTGGCGATGCTGCCCGCGTCAGGCCAGGGGATGGGGAGAGGTGGATCCGACTCAGTGAGTGGCGATTCGACGAGTAGCCCTGACGATCCAGGGGAATTTCAGAATCGGGGTGATCTTGCGGGGTCCATCCCCTGAAATCGTGGAGGGTTCGCTTGTGCTGCCCGGCACCTTCTGGTCATGGCGGGTTCGAGCTTCCACGATGAACCTTTGGGTCGATCTGGGGAATGAGCTCCACCATCAAAGACGCCTTGGAGTTGGCGGTTTATGCAGATCGACCCCTCAATATGCTTGTACTCCGACCCGGGATTAGAGCTGCGGTCTCGGCGAATTTACTACAGTGAAGTGAGGTCCCCCAGGCGCGCCCTCTACGCGGGGGTGACGGCAGTAGTTGACGGCAACGTCAGCGGACGAAGGTGGGGCAGGGTTCGAGTTCATTGCCGTGGATGTAAGCCGTCGTCGGTGGTCTCCCGGGGGCCGAGAGCGGTGCCGAGAATGTGGGTCTTCGAATTTGATGGGGGTGCGGCGGTGACGGGCGGGCTCGCCGGTCACGCTGTGTGAGGTAGCTCGGGTGGTGGTACCCCGGACGCAA
>NZ_JBHVCT010000236.1:0-1216 GCF_042803195.1 Streptomyces sp. NPDC057428 | reverse complement strand
AACACAGTGGACGCGAGCAACTGAGGACAAGCCCTCGGCCTATTAGTACCAGTCAGCTCCACCCGTTACCGGGCTTCCACATCTGGCCTATCAACCCAGTCGTCTACTGGGAGCCTTAACCACTCAAGGTGGTGGGAATACTCATCTCGAAGCAGGCTTCCCGCTTAGATGCTTTCAGCGGTTATCCTTTCCGAACGTAGCCAACCAGCCATGCCCTTGGCAGGACAACTGGCACACCAGAGGTTCGTCCGTCCCGGTCCTCTCGTACTAGGGACAGCCCTTCTCAATATTCCTACGCGCACAGCGGATAGGGACCGAACTGTCTCACGACGTTCTAAACCCAGCTCGCGTACCGCTTTAATGGGCGAACAGCCCAACCCTTGGGACCGACTCCAGCCCCAGGATGCGACGAGCCGACATCGAGGTGCCAAACCATCCCGTCGATATGGACTCTTGGGGAAGATCAGCCTGTTATCCCCGGGGTACCTTTTATCCGTTGAGCGACAGCGCTTCCACAAGCCACTGCCGGATCACTAGTCCCGACTTTCGTCCCTGCTCGACCCGTCGGTCTCACAGTCAAGCTCCCTTGTGCACTTACACTCAACACCTGATTGCCAACCAGGCTGAGGGAACCTTTGGGCGCCTCCGTTACTCTTTAGGAGGCAACCGCCCCAGTTAAACTACCCATCAGACACTGTCCCTGATCCGGATCACGGACCCAGGTTAGACATCCAGCACGACCAGAGTGGTATTTCAACGGCGACTCCACAACCACTGGCGTGGCTGCTTCAAAGTCTCCCACCTATCCTACACAAGCCGAACCGAACACCAATATCAAACTATAGTAAAGGTCCCGGGGTCTTTCCGTCCTGCTGCGCGAAACGAGCATCTTTACTCGTAGTGCAATTTCACCGGGCCTATGGTTGAGACAGTCGAGAAGTCGTTACGCCATTCGTGCAGGTCGGAACTTACCCGACAAGGAATTTCGCTACCTTAGGATGGTTATAGTTACCACCGCCGTTTACTGGCGCTTAAGTTCTCAGCTTCGCACACCCGAAAGTGCACTAACCGGTCCCCTTAACGTTCCAGCACCGGGCAGGCGTCAGTCCGTATACATCGCCTTACGGCTTCGCACGGACCTGTGTTTTTAGTAAACAGTCGCTTCTCGCTGGTCTCTGCGGCCACCCCCAGCTCATGGAGTAAATCCAATCACCAG
>NZ_JBHVCT010000235.1:0-1231 GCF_042803195.1 Streptomyces sp. NPDC057428 | reverse complement strand
CGACGAGCCGGCCACCACCCGCGTCACCCACACCGTCGACCTTCGTCTCTTCCCCGAAGAGCGACGCCCCACGCCACCCACCAGCGCGACGAGCCTACGCATCACACCACCAGGCACACCCTCACGCCGACATCGAGATATGGCCCATGCGGCCTAAACGAGCGACGTTGACCCAGAACGCACCGTTGCTCGGCCTGCACGGACGAGGCCGGGCAGGGCTCTGTCCTTCACGAAGACATCGTCGTCGGAGCACCGCTTTCGATGGAGGATCTCACGGACGCGCAGCGCCTTGACCGTTTTGCTCTCAAGTATGCCCACGACTCTTGCCAGGTCAAAGAAGTGCGGCGAGTCCCGCACGACTGCCTGAGCGGCTACGCCTGGGCCGTACGTTTCACCGAGAACTTGTGATCTTCAGCCTGAAGGGTGCCGGAGCACGACAAGTCCAATCAAAACGGCGGGCGACGTACGCATGCGATGACAAGAGGCGAGCGAATCCAGTTGAACCGGCACTGGCACAAGAACCTGCGGCCGCGGCTGCACGGTCTTGCCGAGGGCCTTGACCCCGAATCCTGAACACGGGTTATGCGGCTGCTGCCAGCGTAGTTGGTGTGAGGTGGAGGGCGTTTTCGAAGTCGATCGGTGATCGTTGTCCGAGGCGGGAGTGTCGGCGGCGGGTGTTGTAGCGGTGGAGCCATCGGAAGGTGTCGAGTCGGGCCTCGCGCTCGTCAGGCCACCCTTTCCGGCCCCGGAGTGTCTCGCGCTTGAAGGAGTTGTCCGCGCTGGACCCGACCGCGCTCATGCTTCGCCGCACCCCTGCTGACCTGCAGGCTGGCCGTAGACCCGGCGGTGTGTGGGGTCGACGTCGATGAACATGTGCTCGGCGGGCTTCACCTCGCGCTCGGTGAGGTTCTCGGCGACGGTGGTGTGCACGTCGGTGATCAGGTTCGGTGCCGGGACACGGAGACAGCCTTCGGCTTAGCTCGCCCGCGCCGGGCAGCAGCGGGGTGTGCGCCGCGAGGCGGGTGAGGAAGTCGCGAGGTGATGCCCTGCCCGGCCGCGGCAGTGATCAGGTCGGCACCGTCCCAGCCGCCGGCCCCGCTGGAGGCGGAGAACGCAGCCTTGCGGAAGAAGGTCCGCCCAGGCCAGGGCCGCCGAGGGCTTCGACAAGGGCGCCTTCCGCATCGACTGGAAAGCCCGTCAGGTCCGCTGCCCCGAGCACTCCACCAGCGCC
>NZ_JBHVCT010000234.1:0-1271 GCF_042803195.1 Streptomyces sp. NPDC057428 | reverse complement strand
ATCGCCCTCGTCATGCTCACCCTCGCCGGAGACAAACCCACCCTCCCCGGCCGTCAAGTTGCTACAGAGTGACCCACACATACGGCAGGAGAGCCGGATTTTGCATGCACTGGACAGTCCGACAGGAATTCGACCGCCGGGCCGGGCGCCAGCAGGGTTGGGGCGCCGGCCTGCTGGCGGTCGCGGCAGCACTGTGCCTCTGGTTGGGCTACCTGTTGTTCATGCCGTTCACCGTGCACGACTACCAGGACGAGATCGCCTGTGAGGCGCCCGTGTTCTACGACGACGAGAGCACGTCGTACAGCCGGGGCACGTGGAAGCAGTGCGGCGCCGAGCGTGACTGGCCTGAACTGCTCGCAATCGGTCTCCTGGCCGTACCACCCGCCGTCGCCGGCGCGGCGCTGTTCACGAACGGAAGCGCACGAAAGCACGCGACCACTCATGTCTTCCGCGTCCTGGAGATGCAGGAGTCCGAGGAGCGCGCACGCCAGAAACGCCGTCCGGCAAACTGAGCGAATAGCGAAGCCACCCTTACTGGGCTATACCACGCATGATTGCGGAGTGCTGGTCCAGGTGGATGCGGTTCAGCTGTTCGCAAGTAGCGGCCCGGCCCGGGTTGAGTGAGGAAGCCTCGACGGGGGAGACGTCCCAGTCGGCTGCAGGTGACGTTCATGGCCGGGTCGTCGGTGCGCATGCCGAGGAGTTCCTGTAAAACGCCTGAGCGGGGTGGGTGTCGAAGGCGTTCACCAGGACTGGTAGGTGGTGGTCAACTCGGGGTGCTTCCAGTCCGGTTCCGGACAGGGCGAGTCCCGCGAGCGAACATGCCCGCCAGCGAGCCTGTCTGTCGGCGCCAGGACCGGGGCGTCGCACCACTCATGGCCGGGCACGTGTGTACAGGGCAAGCGCGGCGGCAAGCGCGAGTGTGCCCGATCCGACCAGCGCGAGCGAACCGGGGGAACTGATCACACGGTAGGGACCGATGGCCAGCACAGAGCGCCGTGCCTGGATGGACAGCGCACTTGCGGTGCTCTGAATGGACCCCAGCGACACCAGGGACATGGCGGAGCCGATCGAGCCGACGGACATCGAAGAGCCGATGGAGCCGACGGACAGCACACTGCCGACCGAACCGACGGACAGCACGGAGCCCACGGAGCCGATGGACAGGAATGAGTCCTTACGACCTTGGGGGAATTAGTGATCGTCCCGGTCGGGCCGTGACATGAGAAGGACCGCACGGGTTAGGTGAGTTGTGAAGCTTTCCTGGGCCC
>NZ_JBHVCT010000233.1:0-1283 GCF_042803195.1 Streptomyces sp. NPDC057428 | reverse complement strand
TTGGTGCTGGTCATGAGGGGGTGGTTCTCCTGTCGTGCCCTCTCAGGCTAACCCGACGAAGCGGGGCGTCTCACCCAAGGCTGACAGAGAGGGGCTGGGCCCTCCGCCGTCTTGGGAGTGAGCGGGTTTTCCGGTCCGCAGGCCTTTCCCATGACATGTCGGCGGAGCCTCTGGGCGACACGATAACTTCGGACAATTGTCCCCGTATTCGACATGGCCACGTGCTAGAGATAGTGGCCAAAGAGCCCCGAAGCAGGAGGTATACGAAGGTGCGCACAAATCTTCTCCGCGTAACGGCTGCGCTGGGTGCGGCGGCAGCGCTGGCTATCTGTGGTGCCGGCGCGGCCGGCGCTCACGACTGGCCTGGCAACGGTCTCGGCAACGCGGGCATCGGCAACGATGGTGTCGGCAATGCGGGCTTCGGTAACGACGGGGTCGGCAACGCAGGCGCCTTCAACGACGGCATCGGTAACGCGGGGGTTGCGAACTGGGGTCTCGGTAACGCGGGCCTCGGTAACACGGGCCTCGGCAGCCACGGCATCGGGAATTCCGGCATCGGTACCTCCGGCATCGGCAACTGAGACCGGCTCACGGCCCCCGCCACCGAGTCGCGGTATGCGCCCGGGCGACGCCGGGCCGGCCCACCCGGGCTGCCCGGACCATGAGCGGCCGGCCCCGGGCGGGGTGGCGCCGCCCGGGCACCTGGCTCGCAAGGACGCGGATCGGCGCGAGCTGAATCGGCCTGTGTGAACTGGCTCCTGGAGACTGCCGCGCCCTGGCTCACCTGGCCGGGTCCCCAAGTTCTTGACGCTCCCCCCACACGTCAGTCTCAGCTGCGGGTGGGTCGGGCCCGCAACCTGCCGACTCGCGAAAGCGGGCTTCAGCCAGGCCTACGGGGCACCGTCACCTCCGAGGAGTCATCCCAGGCGACCGCTGACAGAGACGCCGTTCCGTTCGTGTATTCCCGCCGGGTCTGGACGGGCTGCGAATCCGCTTCGTGTTGGGAAACGGGTTCGGCCAACGTCTGTGATCTCGGAGGCCGTGTCAGCTCAGGGACGGTGCGCTGTCCCATGAGATGAGTTGAGCCGAAACTTGTACTCATAGATCCGGATGAAGCCATCGCCGCGGGATGTAGTAGGCACAGGCCCATCTCGCGGCACAATGACCTTCATGGTGCATATCCTTGTGGTCTAACGACCTCGGGGGAAATTGAGATGCGGGCGTGCTGGCCTGGCGGTTCGGCTGGTGGGTGATCAGCAGGCGGTGTCGCGGACGAGGACGAG
>NZ_JBHVCT010000232.1:0-1295 GCF_042803195.1 Streptomyces sp. NPDC057428 | reverse complement strand
GGGTGCGGCTCCTTTCGGGGGAAGGTCGTTGATCAGGCGCCGAGTTGGTAGTTGTGCTGGTCGGGGTAGGTGCGCTGATGTTCGCGGGTGTGGTGGTAGGCGAGGTAGGCGTCGAGGTCGCCGTTGGCGTGGACGGCACGGAGTTTGAGGACGGCTTCGGCGCCGTCGAGGCCCCAGCGGGCGCCGGTGATGTCGAGGCGGTCACCGATGAGGTGCCGGCAGGCGCCTTCGACAGAGCCGGTCGCGATCGGCCAGCCCGTGTCCAGCGCGGTGTCGTAGCGGAGCTGGTCGAGATGCCCGGTGAGGTAGCGCACGCAGGTGGCGACGCTGTCACGTTTGGTGCCGGCGAGGTTCTCGGTGTCGGCCTTGGCGGTCATCTCGTCGGCGACGCGGGCGGCGTGTCCGTGCAGGATCGCGGTGAGTTTCTCCGCGGCGAAGGTCTCGGCCTCGATACTGCCGACGGGATGAAAGGCGTGCGCCGCCGTCCACACGTACTCGGCGACATGCACGAAGTCGATCAGAACGTGAATCTTGGCGTCGCGGCGCCTCGCCTCGGCTTCGATGAGGTCGAGCTGGTGGCGGGCGCCGTCGACGAGGACGAGCCAGGGCCGGTGATGGCCGGGATCACGATCGGTGGCCTGGGCGAACGCCTCGGCGATCACGTCGTCCGGATCGTGGACCAGCGACGCGGTGCACCACCGATTGACCGCTTTCGGGCCGGGGCTCGCCTTGCGCAGGCCGCTGCGGCCGCCCGGCGGGTGGACGATGTCGTGCGGACGACGCCCGGCGGGGACGGTGTCGTGGACCGTGGCGATCGTCGCCATCCGTTTCCGGTTCGGTTTCTCGCCCGGCGCGAGCCGGGCCTGCCGGCCGCGGCGCTTCTTGGCCTCGGCGGCCCGCCGGGTGGCCTCGCGCAACGCTTCGGGCCGCATCACCACACCCTTGCCGTCGACCTGGATGACCAGGGGCATATCGGCCGTGCACACAGGGGCGATCTTGTGGCGGTAGAAGGCGTCGATGTCGACGGCGGCCTCGACGACCAGGGATTCAGCCCGTCGCTTGCCCAGCACCTTCCCGCACCGGTCGGTGATCGCCGAGATGGCCTGCGCGAACGATCCACGGACCGCCTCGCGTACCGCGAGGCGCTTGATGCCGTGGCTGTGCCGACCGCGCGGCAGCGACAACCGCGCGTCCGCCGGGTGCACATTGGCCCGCCCGCGGCTCCGCCAGGCGCACCGGGTCACGGTCACCTTGCCGAACAGGCAGGTCAGCTGCCGTTCGTGTCCCCGTTCCCG
>NZ_JBHVCT010000231.1:0-1298 GCF_042803195.1 Streptomyces sp. NPDC057428 | reverse complement strand
TCCGGCCTGGATGGTCCGATGCCCCGCAGCATCACTCTGGTGCTGCGGGGGCGGTGCCGTCCGTCGCCGGATCGGGTGCCCGAGGGCGCGTCGCCCGATCGCGATACCGGCGGCATCGTGACGGGACATCTTTCGGCGCGGGGCGGTAAGCGGTTTACGCCAGTGCTGGTCGCCCCACATGGAGGTGTAGGCCGGATCGACGGCCACGATGGACAGGTCCATCTCGGCGGCCATGGAGATGAGCCGGGCCTTGAGTTTTCCGGTGGGGATGCCGGAGATGAGCTGCCGGAACCGCTTCTTGCGGCCGTGCTTCTCGCGGGTCTTCTCGGCGGTGAAGTCGAGGTCCTCGATTGCGATGGCAGCCACACCGCAGGACTTGGCCCAGTGCAGGACTTGGGTGATGGCGTGCCGGATCTGTGCGTCGCGGTGGTTCGCCGGACCGCTGAGGTCGTAGTGGAAGCGGTGCGGGTCGCCGATCGGGTTGCCGTGGGCGTCGAGGCGGTAGGCGGCGAAGTGGTCGGCGTTCGTGTCAACGCCGATCATGCCCTTGGCGCGGGCCGTGGCCAGCGGCATGGTCTGGACGACGGGGCGTTGCCAGGACGCGGTGAGGTACCAGCGCCCGCGTTCCACGTCGTAGTGGATGCGGTAGGCGACGGCCCGGTTGGCTTCCACGCGGTCGGCCCATTCCTGGCCCCGGTGCGCGAACGCGGTCTTCGCAGCCAGGGCATACCGGCCGTGCTTGGTGTTCGCCAGGTGCGCGAGCGGCGCGGGCAGCTTGATGCTGACCTCGCCGGCAGCCGTGACGCGGATGGTCTCGTTCCCGAACCGCTTCCCGGACTCTCCGTCGGCGGCGAGGAACCAGCGCTCGGCTTCCCAGCGTTTGCGCCACTCGGGCTCGGTGAGCTGTGCGGCGGACAGGTTGTGCCGGGTGCCCAGCAGCTTGCGGCCGCCGCGTACGACGTGCACGATTCCGGCCTCACGCTCAGCGCGAACGACATCGAGGCGGTGTTCCAGGATGGCCAGGCGTCGGGTTTTCTGGAACCACTCGTTCTTGGAGCGGTAGCCGCCCGGAGCGCGCTTGGTGCCCTTCTCCCCGAGCGGGAGGGACAGACGGTGCATCAGGGTCCGCACACCGGATTCGAGGTTCTGGATGTGGGCGAACTGGCAGCGGCGCGAGAGCGCCCACTGATCGTGGCTGGCCTTCGTGATCGTCCCGGCCCACCGGGACGAGGAGGAGGCGGTCAGGCCCTGCTTCCGGGCGGCCCACGTGTCGCTGTTGTGGTCCAGGCCGTCCATGC
>NZ_JBHVCT010000230.1:0-1307 GCF_042803195.1 Streptomyces sp. NPDC057428 | reverse complement strand
ACCTCCGCCGGAAGGCGGCCCGTCCCACAGCCGCACCGAAACCGGGCAGGCCCGGCCCTGGGCGTCCGCCCGGCAGCCGCAACCAGCACAAGGCCTGCATCCAGGACGTCGGCAAAACCGTGAAACGCGCCGAAACGATCAAGGAACACGAACAGCAGCGAGGTTAAACGTCAAGCTTAGCTGGCTCTCCCGCTCACGCCGCCTCAACCGCGACCACGAACGCCGCCCCGATCACCACGCCCAGATGGTGTGGTGGGCCGCCACCATCAGGCTGTCCCGGCGCCTGGCCGCAGACGCTCCGCGCTGGCCGGAGAAGCGTCCCGAGCGACTGCCCCCGGCGGCGGCGTGAACCGTCCGTCCTCCGCCCGCAGCAGCCAGCCCCGCTTCTCCAGCACGTAGGCACGGTGACGGATCTTCTCCACCTCGTTCTTGATCTCCGCTTCCCGGCCCACCGCCCGGGTCAGCTCCACCCCGTTCACCGGCCCCGAAGCGGCCACCACCGCGGCGAACACCTCCCGATACACGCCGCTGAGCACCTCCTCACCGATGCCCGGCCGCCACACCGGCGGCCGTCCACCACGCACCGGGCCTGAACCGTTCGATCCCCCAGCGGCAGCCACCTCACCACCAGACGGCACAGAAACCGGCGTAGTCACCGCGCTCTCCTCGGCCAACACCGACACCAGCTCCTCACGCCCCACCCGGGCCCGCTCGACCCGCTCCCGCGCGGCATCCACCTCCGCCTGAGCCTGCTCCAGGACCTCCGTCCAGGACTCCAGCTCCTGCCTCGCCCGCGCCTCGCGCCGCTCCATCAACCCCAGCACCGACGGCATCGCAACCTCCTCGATCAACAACAAACCGTCCGCTGTCTGCCCCTACCCCTCCGCGGCCATGCCCCGCACACGAAGAAGTCCCTGCTCATCGAACAGGGACTCCCTTTGCCACAACGCACTCAGCTTCGCAGAGATCATTTGGCCAGACATGACCGAGTCCAGTCTCACCGTAGGCCGGCGTGAGAACGATCACTGAACAGTTTAGCCAACCAGTCGGGGGTGAGGGGGACACAAAGAAGGCTTGCCCGGACTCGCCACTGCTGTGAGCGAGCTACGTCTCATGCCCCGTAGTGGCGGGGGCCGAAGGGGCCCGAGCACTGACGTAATGAGGAGATTGCGTGCGCATATTGCAAGGCTTGAGTGAGTATTTGACCGGGGCCCTGAGCCTGGATCCACCGGCTTGATTCCGGAGTGATCGTTTCGGGGTTGTCTTGGCGGTCGGCGAGATGATCTGGCTGTTCGGGCAGGGGGTAT
>NZ_JBHVCT010000229.1:0-1320 GCF_042803195.1 Streptomyces sp. NPDC057428 | reverse complement strand
TCGACGGTCTCGGCGAGGGTGACGAGTTCGGGCAGGTGGGCGTGGTCGGCGACATGGGCGAGGAAGCGGTGGCGGGCGGCGGAGATCGCGGAGCGGTCGGGGGTGACGTGGGTGCGGGTGACGGCGAGGGCCAGGACGTCGCGTAGGAGTTCCTTGGCCTGCCAGGCCGCGTAGATCTGCCGGCCGTAGGTCCCCATGTGGTCCAACTTACCTTCGAGGAGTGCCTGTTGGTCGTCGGTGAGGTCCTCCTTGTTGCGGCGCAGGAGTTTGCGGGCGGTGTAGATGCTGTCGCCTTTGCGGGCCCGGCGGCCGTGCTGTTTCCAGGTGAGGCGTCGGCGCAGGTCGGCGAGGTGGCGCTGGGCGAGCTGGACGATGTGGAAGCAGTCGACGACCACCCTCGCGTGGGGCAGGGCGCGGTGGATCGCGGCGCGGAAGGTGGAGCACAGGTCGATGGCGACGTAGCGGACATGCGCGCGCCAGGCGGCGGGCTGGGAGGTGAGCCAGCCGGCGACCGAGGCCGCGTTGCGGCCCTCGACCTGCCCGAACAGCCCGCGTCCGCCGATCGCGTCGACGAACCCGATGTGCCAGGCGTCCGCGACGAGCTCCCACTTCTCCGTGTCCGGGTGCTGCTTCCAGACCGGCCTGCCGCGGCGGGTCTCATCGATCCCGATCGCTTGGGTCGCGGGTGGATCGGTGGGCAGGACCTTCGCCGCGTGGACTTCGAAGCAGCGCTGGACAACGGGCCAGGACAGGCCCAGATCCCGGCCGGCCTGCACCACGGTACGGCCGCCGTCGACCACTGCGGCCCCTGCCGCTTCGCGCAGGGCCACGGTGGTCCGCATCCGCGCGGGCACCTGGGGTATCGCCTCGGTGAACGACCCCCGTGCGCAGGCCACTTCGGTGCAGTGCCAACGCGCCTTGCGCCAGCGGACAGCCACCGGGCGCCCACCGCAGGACAGATGTCTCGGGGCGGTGGTGCGGTAGTCCTTCAGCCGCGTGGCGAAAACCCCGCACGAGGGGCAGGCCCTCGCGGAGTCCTCGCTCGTCACGACGTACACCGTCGATCCACCCAGCCCGTCGCCCTTGACCTTGATCACACTCACCCCCTCCAGCCCCAGCAGCAGTGTCGCGTCCCTGTTGATCTCGGTATCGTGAGTACTCAAGCCCGTAGGTCTTCATGATCGGTTGCGTCGAGAACAACCATGATCACGAAAGCCTGCGGGCTCCTTGCATCCAGGGCGCCCGCACCCCAACAACCTCACGCAGGGTGACGGACGAGCCCACCCGTCGCCATCGCACCCCCACTAAATTCGAAGACCC
>NZ_JBHVCT010000228.1:0-1340 GCF_042803195.1 Streptomyces sp. NPDC057428 | reverse complement strand
CTCCCCCTGAGTGGTGGACACGCTGATACTGGATCTGCTTGATCCGGAGGAAGCGAGAAGACCGCCGATGGCGATGAAGGACTATTCGGGCGAGTTCAAGGCCGGTGCCGTGGCCCTGTACGAGTCCACACCCGAGGCGACGTACAAGAGCATCGCCGCTGACCTGGGCATCAACCGGGCGACCCTGCGTGAGTGGGTGCTGCGGGACCGTGACCGCCGTGGCGTCACCGCCGCGCCCGCGAGGCCGGCCGCCGGGCCGGCGGCGGTGCCGTCGGAGAATCCGGACGAGCGGGTGAGGCGGCTGGAGGCGCGGGTGGCCGAGCTCGAGGCGAGTGAGCACAAGCTCGCCACCGAGCGGGACATCCTGCGCAAGGCGGCCAAGTATTTCGCCGGAGAGACGAACTGGTGATCAGCCGCTTCCAGTTCGTTGACGACCACCGGGCCACCTACGAGGTGAAGCGGCTGTGTCAGGTCCTGGACGTGAACCGGTCCAGCTACTACAAGTGGTGCGCCGGCGCCGGGGCAAGGGCCGCCCGGCAGCGCCAGGACGTGGTCCTGGCCGAACAGATCCGCCGGGTCCACGGGGAGTCCGGTGGCGCCTACGGCTCCCCGCGGGTGACCGCCGAGCTGCGCGAGAACGGCCACCTGGTCAACGAGAAACGGGTCGCCCGGGTCATGCGGACGTTCTCGATCAGCGGGGTCCGCCTGCGCAGACGTGTCCGCACGACCGTTCCGGACCCGGCCGCGGGAACCGTCCCGGACCTGTTCGGCCGGGACTTCACCGCCACCGAGCCCGGACTCAAGCTCATGGGCGACATCACCTATCTCCCGCTCCAGGGAGGGAAGTTCCTCTATCTCGCGACGGTGCTGGACTGCTTCAGCCGCAAGGTCGTCGGCTGGTCCATCGCCGACCACATGCGCACGGACCTGGTCTCCGACGCGTTGCGGATGGCCGCCCGCACCCGCGGTTCCCTGGACGGCGCTGTCTTCCACTCCGACCACGGAGCTCAGTACGGATCCAGGGCCTACGCCGGCCTCTGCGACGGGCTCGGGGTGACCCGGTCGATGGGGGCGGTCGGCACCAGCGCCGACAACGCCGCCTGCGAAAGCTTCCACGCCTCCCTGAAACGCGAGACCCTCCGAGGTGCCCACGACTACGGCGACGCCACCACCTGCCGCCGCACCGTCTTCGCCTGGCTGACGCGCTACAACACCCGCCGCCGCCACTCCACCAACGGCCACCTCACCTGCGTTCCGCATAATTCGCGGTGCCTAGAGCATCGAATCGTGCTGTGACCTGGGGAAACGCGTCTGGACACGCTGTGGGGGCGTGTCTCTAG
>NZ_JBHVCT010000227.1:0-1347 GCF_042803195.1 Streptomyces sp. NPDC057428 | reverse complement strand
TCAGAGAACTTGGCCGCCCGGAACCCCGCGACGACTCGACCGCTAATTGGGAGACGCGACGCGATCGCTTTGTAGGACAACGTCGGCGAGGTCGTCTGCTGGGTTGGTGTACGACGAGCTGACGGAGGTGGCCGTGCCCGAGATCTGTGCCGGAGTGGACATCGGCAAGGAACATCACCACTGCGTGGTGATCGACGCCCAGGGCAAGCGACTGCTGTCGCGTCGGATCCTGAACGACGAGGCTGAACTGCTCCAGCTCATCGCTGATGTACTGGAGCTGTCGCGGGATGTGCTGTGGGCGGTGGACATCAACCACGGCGGGGCCGCGCTCCTGCTCGGTCTGCTGGTCGGCCACGACCAGCACGTCACCTACATCACCGGCCTGGCCATCCACCGCGCATCGGCCGGCTACCGGGGCCAGGCCAAGACCGACGCGAAGGACGCCTTCGTCATCGCCGACCAGGCCCGCATGCGCACCGACCTCGGTGTCCTGCGGCCCGGCGACGAGATATCGGTCGACCTGCGCACGCTGGTTTCCCGCCGCACCGATCTGGTCTGCGACCGAACCCGGCAGATCAACCGACTGCGCGCCCAACTCCTGGAAATCTTCCCTGCGTTGGAACGCTCGTTGGACGTGACGAAGAAGGGGCCGGTCCTGTTGTTGACCGGCTACCAGACCCCGGCCGCGATCCGTCGCGCCGGCGCCTCCCGGATCGCGACATGGCTGAAGAACCGTAAGGTCCGCAACAGCGCGGCGCTGGCCCGGACCGTCGTCGAGGCCGCCGAGGCCCAGTTCACCGCACTGCCCGGCGAGAAACTCGCGGCCACCATGGTGGCCCGCCTGGCGAAGGGGGTGATGGCCCTCGATGAGGAGATCACCGAGCTCGAAGCTTTTATCGAGGCTCGGTTTCGCGAGCACCCACACGCCGAGGTGATCCAGAGCCTGCCTGGCATGGGCACCATGCTGAGCGCGGAGTTCCTCGCTGCGACCGGCGGCGACATGGACACCTTCGGCACCGCCGACCGCCTGGCCGGCTACGCCGGCCTCGCACCCGTCCCCCGCGACTCCGGACGCGTCAGCGGCAACCTCCACCGCCCTCGCCGCTATCACCGCGGCCTGCTCCGCGCCTTCTACCTCTCCGCCTTCGCCAGCCTCCGGGGCTGCCCGGCCTCGAAGCGGTTCTACGAGCGCAAGCGGGCCGAGGGCAAGGGACACAAGCAGGCGCTGCTGGCGCTCGCCCGACGCCGGGCCAACGTCCTGTGGGCCATGATCCGCGACGGAGCGTGCTACCAAGCCACACCACCAGTCACGGCAACGGCTTGACAACGTCATTGGGAAGTTCTCTA
>NZ_JBHVCT010000226.1:0-1388 GCF_042803195.1 Streptomyces sp. NPDC057428 | reverse complement strand
GCCCGCCGGATCCGACCCGGCCCCCAGGCCGAAGCGCCGCACCTTCAGTCCCGAGTACAAGCTGCGGATCGTGGCCGAGTACGACGCCGCGCCCAAGAACGAAAAGGGTGCGGTCCTGCGCCGCGAGCGTTTGTACCACTCGCACGTCAAGGAGTGGCGGGCCGCGCGGGATGCCGGGGCCCTGGAGAAGCTGGTCGACCAGCGGACCAGCCCGGCGAGGCCGAAGAAGTCGGCAGCCGAGGCGGAGAACGAGAAGCTGCGCCGCCAGGTGGAACGGCTGGAGAAGGAACTGGCCCGGAACAAGGCGGCGTTGGAGGTCATGGGAAAAGCTTCCGCGCTCTTGGAAATGATCTCCGAGAGCGCGGACTGAAGGCTGCCGCCGACCCGGTGGCCGACGACGCGTTCACCGGCGTCGAGGGCGAGCTCGGTATCACGGCCGCATGCCGGCTGACCGGCCGCCCCCGGGCCACCCACTACCGCCGGCTGCGTCCCCCGCCGGAGCGAAAGCCCAGGAAACCGCAGGTCCAGCCCTCGGCCCTCACCCCCAGGGAACGGGCGGCGGTCCTGGAACTGATGAACTCGGGCGAGTACGCCGAACTGCCGCCCGCGCAGATCTGGGCCCGTGAGCTGGATGCCGGGCGCTACCACTGCTCCGTCTCCACGATGTATCGGATCCTGCGCGAGAAGGGGCAGTCCGGCGAGCGTCGCCGCCAGGCCACTCACCCGGCGAAGACGGTGCCCGAGCTGGTCGCCACCGGACCCTCGCAGGTGTTCACCTGGGACATCACCAAGGCGGCCGGACCGGTCAAGGGCATCTGGTACCACGCCTACGTCATCATCGACATCTTCAGCCGCTACATCGTCGGCCACACCGTCGAGGCCGCCGAATCAGCCACGCGGGCCGAGGAGTTGATCCGGGAGACCATCCACCGCAACGGCATCGTGCCCGAGACCGTGCACGCCGACCGCGGCACCTCGATGACCTCCAAGAAGGTCTCCCAGCTGCTGATCGACCTCGGCATCACCCGGTCGCACTCGCGGCCGAAGACCTCCAACGACAACCCCTACATCGAGGCCCACTTCAAGACCGCCAAGTACATGTCCGACTACCCCGAACGCTTCGACTCCCTGACCCATGCCCGCGAGTGGTTCGAGGCGTTCATCACGTACTACAACCACGAGCACCGGCACTCGGGCATCGGCTGGCACACGCCCGCCAGCGTGCACTTCGGCACCGCAGAGGAGGTCCGCGACCAGCGGGCCGTCACCCTCGCCGAGGCATACGCCCGCCACCCCGAGCGCTTCGGCCGCCGGCCCCGACCACCCCGGATACCCCAGCAGGCGTGGATCAACGACCCGGCCAAGCGCCGCGAACCCGCACCACAAAC
>NZ_JBHVCT010000225.1:0-1392 GCF_042803195.1 Streptomyces sp. NPDC057428 | reverse complement strand
CGTCGAGCGGTCGCGGGTATGAGGGCGGCCGCCACGGCGGCGACGGCCAGAGCGCCGGCCAGCAGCGTGAAGCCATGTGTATAGCCGGACTCCGCGGGCAGTCCGCCCGGGCCGAGGTCGGAGGTGACGATGCTGGACATCAGTGCCGCGCCGACGGCACCACCGATCGTCCGGATGTTCGCGTTCATACCGCTCGCGACCCCGGTCTGGGACGCGGGTACGGCGGAGACGATGAGACTGGACATCGTGGCGAAGGCCAGTCCGAAGCCCACTCCGAGTACTCCGGTGCCGACGTACAGCTGCCACTTGTCGGTGTGCGCGAAAGCGAGCCAGAGCATGGCCAGGACGGCGATAACACACCCGGCCAGCACCACCGTCTTGTCGCCGATCCGGTGGGCGAGCTTCCCCGCCACCAGCCCGAGGACGAACGTCATGAGGGTGAGTGGCAGCAGGATCAGTCCGGCCTGGGTGGTACCGGCGCCGAAGCCGTAGCCCACGGAGGCGGGTGTCTGGACGAATTGCGGCACGAACGCGAAGGCACCGTACAGGCCGGCGCCGAACAGGAGCGACACGAGGTTGGTGGTCCACACCGCGGGCAGCCGCATCATCCTCATGTCGATCAGGGGCGCGGCAGCCCGCCGTTCGACCTGGACCCAGGCGACGGCGAGGACAACGGCAGCGGTGATCAGGCCGATGGTCCGGCCGGAACCCCAGCCCCACTTCGGAGCCTCACTGAATCCGACCAACAGGGCCACGAGCCACGCCGACAGCAGCAACGCCGGCTGCCAGCTGATCCGCCCAGGGGTCCGTACCGGCGACGGCGGGATCAGGAAGTGGGCTGCGAGCGCCGCGGCGAAGGTGACGATCATCGGTAGCCAGAACAGCCAGCGGTAGCCGAGGGCGTTCACGATCGGACCCGCCAGCACGATACCGAAGCCGCCGCCGACCGCGGTGAGGGACGCGAGCAGTCCGACGGCGCCGGAGACCTTCTCCCTGGGGAACTCGTCGCGCACGATGCCGAAGGCCAAGGGCAGCACACCACCGCCGATGCCCTGTACCGCCCGCGCGATGATCAGCAAGGTGATGTTGCCCGCGAGGGCGGCCAGGAGCGAGCCGAGGCCCAGCGCGACGAGGGTGGCGACGAACACCCTCTCCTTGCCTATGACGTCCCCGATACGGCCCATGATCGGCGTGAAGACCGACGCCGAGAGCAGATAGGCGGTCAGCACCCACGTCACCGTGTCCTGGGAGGTGTGCAGATCTGCCTGGATGGTCGGTAGCACAGGTGTGACGAGCGACTGGAGCAGCGCGTATGCGCCGACCCCGGCTGTCAGCACCGTGAAGGTCACCTGATGGTGTGCGCGCCGCACCTCGGACGCCATGGAACTCCCT
>NZ_JBHVCT010000224.1:0-1405 GCF_042803195.1 Streptomyces sp. NPDC057428 | reverse complement strand
CCTTGCGTCCGGGGTACCACCACCCGAGCTACCTCACACAGCGTGACCGGCGAGCCCGCCCGTCACCGCCGCACCCCCATCAAATTCGAAGACCCCGAATGAATGGGTGATCCTTCTCCTGCGCGGGTAGTCGCAGAGGTTCGCGCAGATGCGCCGTGCGAAAGAGGTTTTGCACCTCCCGTACCCCGAAGTGCGCTGCGCCGATCGAGTGGCATAACCGTCGCCCTTCTAGCCTAATGCACCCACCGAAGGGCCTACTGCCCTTATCGGCGGGTGATGCCTCCAACTCCTCCTGAACGCTGGGCCGGTGTCCACGTGCGTGCCTGAATTCGGGCCACGCACCACACACCGCGATATGGCGGATCACCTGATCTCGTGCGTCATCCAAAAGGAGTCTGGGCATGACCACTTCGACCACCACCGTGACATCGGCGCCTGATCCATCAGTCTTCGGTCAATCGGTCACCTTCACCGCAACCGTCCAACCGGAATTCGTCGGCGGCCCCGTCCCGACCGGCACCGTCGAGTTCCTCGTCGACGCTGTGACCGTCGCGACGCTCCCCCTCGACGCGAGCGGCCAGGCCCAGTACACGACCGGCGACCTCGACGTCGGTCTCCACGCGGTGGACGCCAACTACGGGGGCGACGCCGAGTACGACCCGTCCGGGGGCACGGACACCCAGGAGGTCTCCCTCGCGCGCACCACCACCACTCTGTCCTTCGACCCCGAACCCTCGTACTGCGGCGAGCTGGTGACCTTCACCGCGCAGGTCACCCCGGTCCCTCCGGCCGCAGGAAACCCCACCGGTCTGGTCTCCTTCATCATCAGCGATGACGGCCCGGTGCTGACCGCCCCGGTCGACGGGAACGGACAGGCGCAGGTCAGCATGAACGACCTGCACGTCGGCTTCCACCAGTCAGCCGCCTTCTACACCGGTGACGGAAACTTCGACGCGTCGAACTCGCCCCTCACCCTGCACGTGGTGGAGCACGCACCCGTCTCGATCGTCGTCTCGGCCGACCCCAACCCGTCGGTGTGCGGCCAGTCGGTGACGCTCTGCGTCACCGTGTCGCCGATCGCCTCGGGCGTCGGGACCCCGTCGGGCTCGGTGACCTTCACCGGCCCCGGCGGACTCAACCAGACGCTCACCCTGGACCCGACCGGCACCGCCTGCCTGACCACCACCACGCTCGAGACAGGCACCGTCACCGTCACCTACGGCAGCGACGGGTGTTACGCGAGCGGGACCGGCACGGAAGACGTGACGGTCAACCCGGCCCCGAGCGCGATGTCGCTGACGGTCGACCCGGACCCGTCCGTGTGCGGCGAGACGGTCACGCTGTGCGCGACGGTCACCGCCGTCGCACCCGGCAGCGGCACACCCACCGGCTCGGTGACCTTCAC
>NZ_JBHVCT010000223.1:0-1425 GCF_042803195.1 Streptomyces sp. NPDC057428 | reverse complement strand
TCTTGGATCTTGGATGGTCGCAGGTCGCGTTCGGCCTGGTTGGATGTGGGTGGGATGCGCAGGTCGGTGGTGAAGCGCACGAAGTCCGCCTCGCGTTCGCGGAAGGCTTCCAGGAGCAGGCGGGCCTTGCGGGCGCCCGGCCGTGTGTCGTCCAGGTGCTCGGTTGCGGCCAGGCCGATGGCGACGGCGGCACGCACCCCGCGCAGGCCCAGGACACGGGCCGCTTCGGGCAGGGTGCGGGCGCCGCGCTCGCGGGCCTGGTTGGCTCGGTGGATCAGCTCGCGCAGTTCGTCGGCGAGTTGGACGGGCCAGCGCTGGTCGGGGTAGAGCTCGGCGGCGCCGACGAGGTCGCGCAGCACGTGGGCCAGGCACAGCTGGTGCGTCGACTCGCCCAACTGGGCACTGTCGTAGGCCTGGTAGCGGTCGTGCACGATCACGGTGCCGGGTTCCAGGTCCTGCAGGACGGTGTTGCGGAAGGTGGCCATCGAGCGGTCGCCGAGGAGGAAGTGGGTGTAGAGGTCGGTGCAGGCGACGTGCAGGTAGCCCTTGGCCTCCTTCTTCCCTTCAGCGGGGGTGGCAGAGCCGACCTTGAGCGGGGTCTCGTCCGCGCAGATGGTGAAGGCGAGGGTGATCAGGGTGCGGATCGCGAAGTCGCAGGCGGCCAGTGCGGCAGCGGCGCGCCGCAGCAGGGAGTGGACGAACCCGGCGGATGGTTCGGCGCCGGTGAGCGAGGTGAGGATCTCCACCACGCGGTGGACCGGCACGAAGTGGACAACCAGCAGGTAGACCGCGTAGGCGCGCAGGTTCGGCCCGTACTCGATGCGGCCGGCCCCGGCGCCCTCGGGCCTGGTCGCGGTGTGCACCGTTCCGCAGGCGCAGGCGACCGCGTGCTGGTCGTACTGGGTGACACTTACCGACACCAGCGGGATCTCGTGCTGCTGATACCGGTCCACCACGCCCAGGTCGGCGGCATCAGCGAGGTCCGCGCCGCAGCCGCACGCGCCGACGGGATAGCGTTCCAGGCGCTGGTCGAGTTCGTCCTCCTCGCGCCAGCGCAGCGCGGTCCCCGGCGCCCCGGGCTGCTTGCCTTTCGTACGTCCGGACGACTTGGCCCTGCGCTCCTTGCGCGGCGGGGTGCGGCCCGGACCCTCGTCCTTGGAAGGCGGCACCGAGGAGTTGCCGCTGTTGCGCGAGAGCAGGTGCCGCAGCCGGTCCAGCTCGGCCGCCTGTTCCTCGAACTTCTCCATCAGCCCGGCCAGTTGCGCAGCCAGCGTCGCGATCTGCGCGTCCTGACGCGCGATCACTGCCGCCTGCGCGCGGGCAAGCGCGACAAGCTCCCCATGCGGCAGCAATTCAAGATCGGACACAACGAGATCCAACCACACCGCATCCCGCTTCCACCACGCTCCCACCGTGACGGCCAGT
>NZ_JBHVCT010000222.1:0-1426 GCF_042803195.1 Streptomyces sp. NPDC057428 | reverse complement strand
CCCTCCTGGCCACCTGGACCGGCGCCTGCTCGATATGCGGCCAACCCGCACCAACCCCCGAACCACACCACAGGATCTAACAAAGCCCTACTAGTGCCGGGGCCGGCAACGTTTGCCCTGTCGACGCGCCGCCCGGGTGTGGGATCTCCGCTACCTGTGCACGCCTACCAACGTAGAGGAGATCGTTCTGTACGCCGAGCTCAGCCCACGCGAGGAACAGCTACTGCGGGAGCGGGCGGTCGTTCTCCCCTGGTGACTGGGAACCAGATCAAGGTGAGCTTCCGTCGTATCGCCACCCGGACAGGGTGACCGTCACGCACTGCTGACCTGTAGCAACGGAGGTTGCGCGATTCTCATCGAAGGTTGAGCGGCTGGCGCCCACCTGCTCGACACTCGGCGTGGTCCAGCAGCCAGGTCAGGCATGCATGCCGACTGGAAGTGATCACTAAATCGGGTGATGAACTGCCGTTTTGCCCCCGACTGAAGGGTCGTGACCAATCCTGAACAGGTCAGCAGACTTGATCACGTAAAGGGGCACCCATGACCACTGCGGCGCAGGACACCATCACCCTCAAGCTTGAGCGCACCTTCGAGCAAATGGACGCCAACAACGATGGCTACCTCGACTGGTCGGACTACCAGAAGCTCGGCGACCGTTACATTCAGGGGTACAACCTCTCCCGGGAAGACCGCCGGGCCAGGGCTCTGCAGACCTTCTGCCAGATCTACTGGCTGGAGCTGCTGCGCCACGCGGGCGTGGACGGCGACCGGCTCACCAAGGACCAGTTCGTCATCGCCAACCGACTCGCGGTCATCGACAGCAGTCGCCTCAACGTGACCGAGGGCGGCGGCCACGCAATCTTCGACATCATCGACGTCGACGGGGACAACGAGATCAGCAAGGACGAGTTCGCCCGTCTGATGCGGGACGTCTGGAGGGACGACTCGCCGGAGACGATGGAGCTGTTCGCCAGGATCGACTCCGACGGAGACGGGACGATCTCCCGTCACGAGTTCATCCGTGTGGTGCGCGAGCACTTCCTCTCCAACGACCCCGACGCTCCGGGCAGCATCTTCTTCGGCCACATCTGACCCATCCGCTGCGAAGCACCCCGGGCTTCGGTGAGCCACCCGCGGCCGTCCTCTGGACTCCCTTCCAGCGGACGGCCGCCGTTGTCCGCACGACCGGCTCCAAACCGCCGCGCTATACAGGGCAGCCCCTCAACCTTCCGTGAGAATGCTCAACCTTCGCTGCGACAGGTCAACTGCCCGGCACGGCGCCCCGGACGGCGCGTCACATCGCAACAGGGCAAACGTTGTCTGATCCGGCTCTAGTAGGGCTTGGTCAGCTTGGTGCGGGTGTGGGTATGTCGCGGTGGCAGGTGGGGCAGGCGCCGGTCCATGTCGCCAGCAGGGTCTGCAGTTG
>NZ_JBHVCT010000221.1:0-1433 GCF_042803195.1 Streptomyces sp. NPDC057428 | reverse complement strand
GTAGACGGCATTCCTGGTGATCCTCGCGGCTCGGGAAACCTCGGTCGGGGTCAGTGCCTTCGTCTTCACCGCGTTGATCGTCAACGCCGTCTCGGCCGTCTGCGCCGCCTCGGAGAGATCGGCAAGAGCCCGGATCAGGTTCCGATGCCACTCGGCCGGATCACTGGCCATCGCCGCGTCGGCATGTCCGAGGTAGCTGCAAAGCTCGGAGATCGACTGGAACTGTCGTTGCAGGTCAGACCGGAAAACGTCGGCCTTGCGTCGGGTCATGATGCGTCCTCCGGGAGGGAATGATGCGAATACTCGGTTGACAGATCCCGTCTGCCAGGCTCATCGTAGAGCCCAGCACAGCCCGTAGTCATCACATCCGCAGATGACGAAACGTCAGGAGACATCCATGCCCGCCATCTTCCACGTCGACCAGGCCCGCACCTTCTCCATGGTCATGTTCCTCAGCTCGTCCCCGAAGATGCAGTTCGGCACGCAGCAGCAGGACACCGCCAAGGACGGCACCCCCAAGTGGGAGGTGCAGGTCGTCGCCTCGTTCACCCAGTTCGGCCGGACCGAAAACGAGATCCTCAAGGTCGGTGTCCTCTCGCACTCGAACCCCGGCGACGCCCTCCAGAACATGCCGCAGCCGGTCGAGCTGGTCGGCTTCCGGGTCGGTGTGACCCCGGCCGAGAAGCGGACCGACCGCAACGGCAACGAGAAGGTCGTCGGCGGCACCGCCTGGTACCAGGCCGACGAGATCCGCTCGACCTCCGCCGTCCCGACCTCCCGCAAGTCCGCCTCGCAGGAAGGCTGATCGTGTCCGCCACTGACTCCCTGAGCCTGGCTCCCCTGGTCGCCGTCATCGCCCTCGCGGTGCTGGCGGCCTGGGGGGCGGCTCGCCTCTTCATCGCCACCTACCGGTACATCCGCGCGACCCCCTTCCAGCGGGCCCGGATGCGCCACGCCTGGGCCGTCTCCCGCCGCTGGCGTCGCCTCGCTCCGAACGTCGGCCTGGCCCGCGTGGACGAGAACACCAAGGGCCGCAAGGACTGGCAGGGCAAGACCGCCAAGCCCGTCACGGTCGTCCCGAAGATCCGCGTCTTCCCGGAGCCCTGGGGTATCCGCGCCGTCATCAAGACCATCCCGAAGGTCGGCGTCGAGGAAGTCGAAAAGGCCGGCGGTTGGCTCGCGGACGCCTGGGACTGCCAGACCGTGGAAGTCCGCCGACTCAAGGCCGGACTCGTGGAGGTCCGAGGCATCGTCGGCAACCCGCTCGACGACCACCAGCCGTACACCTGGCCCGCCGAAGACGACTGGGTCCTCCCGATGGGACACAACCCCTGGATGCGCCAAGTCGCCATCCCGCTACGGCAGTTGAGCGGAATCAAGGTCGCGGGCCTCCCCGGCTACGGCAAGACCATGCTCATGCTCGCCTGGATGGC
>NZ_JBHVCT010000220.1:0-1442 GCF_042803195.1 Streptomyces sp. NPDC057428 | reverse complement strand
ACCACACCCGCGAACATCAGCGCACCTACCCCGACCAGCACAACTACCAACTCGGCGCCTGATCAACGACCTTCCCCCGAAAGGAGCCGCACCCATTGCCATAAGCCCGATCAGGCACCCCGAGCCCGCTCTGCATCCGACGTGCCCGTTGGCTTCCACCCGCCATCGCACCCCACGGGCACGTATGTCAACTATGATAGTTGCTATATGCTTCAGCATATGGAGACGAAGACGTACACAACCATCGACCTGCGCAAGGGGATGGGCGAGATCCTGGATCGGACCCGGATCGCCGGTGAGGCCGCCGCCATCACCCGCAAGGGGAAGACGGTCGCCTACCTGGTGCCGGCCGAGTGGTTCGAGCAGATGGCCCGCGGGCGCCAGCCACACGAGGACCGACACGAGGCGGCCTGACCCACCCCCACACCAAGGAGCACGAACCATGCCCGCCCACGCACTCCACTTCGATGGGTACGAGGGGAAACCCCTTCGGTTGCCGCCCATGCCCGAACACACGCCTCAAGCAATTCGGTTGGCGATTCAGGAACACGCTCCGCACCTCCTCCCGGACTTTGAGGCGCACTGGAAGCGCGTCATCGGCGACGCCTTCAGCATCACGCCCGTGCCCGCCTTCATGCGCCTGTGGTGGACGCAGTACGCCATCGCGCGGAATCCCGTCCTCGACTCGCACCTTCGCGACCTCGAAGCCCGCGCCGCCAAGTCCGAGGACCCCGAGGAGTCCCTCCGACTCCTGGAGGAGTACAGCCGCCTCCGGCACGAGGCCGCTGAGAGGAAGCCCGGAGAGTGATCGACGAACCACTCCGGCCGCCTTGGCAAATGGACTGGACGAAGCAGGCGCAGCACGACTTCCAGAACATGCCCGCCGACGGCAGTGACCTGATCATGAGTGCCCGTGCGGATCTGATCACGGCCGAAGACCCGTACTTCCGGGGGATCGACGCCGATGCCTGGCCCCCACACTGGATGACCGTCCGACCTCTGGCCTCCACAAGCCCCGGCGGCCCCCACATCGTGGACCTGGCCGGCGGACGCGGCTGGCTCATCTACACCTTCATGCGGCGCCACGCCGATCCCCAGATCGTCGTCACCGAAGCCTTCTGGGCCTGACGTCTGCGCCACCGGAGCGTCTGCAGCACAGGTGGCTCCCGTTCCAATTTCCGTCACCCGCTCCAGCACAGAACCTCAGACTGATGCCCCACAGTCGACGTGCCCCATCCGTGCCCAGCAGAGCGGACAACTGCGGTCAGATACGGCTCCCAGAGACCGGGAGCCATCCACCTGCCCGCTGCGAAACCCCAGTTCAGGTCCCCTCTGGCGGCCCAAGAACCAAGGCCGCGAAGTTTGCTGATCGGCGGGGCTGTCAAGGGGGTTCGTCAGGTGGCGAGGGTGTAGGTCGCGCGGCCGGTCTTGTGGAGCATTCC
>NZ_JBHVCT010000219.1:0-1580 GCF_042803195.1 Streptomyces sp. NPDC057428 | reverse complement strand
TGAATCGCTGCTGACGTGTCGAAAAGTAGAGTTGACATCAGAACCGGGGTGTCAAGGCAGTCCCGGGATGAGTCTGGCGGGTGCCCGTTTACTGGCCAGGCGGTGTCCGGCATACAGGCGACGCGAGCCCGGTCTGCGGCCTTCGTATGGAACAGGAGAAGGCGGGCTTGGATACGTCTTCGCTGGTGAGCGGAGAGAGAGGGAGCGTCCCCGGCGGTCCGAAGCCGTGAGGGACTGAGTACCGACGCCAAGCACGCCGGCGGACCGGCTCGTAGTAGTGATGAAACTCCTGTAACGGGGGCGGAGCGAAGGGGCCGGGTCGTTCGTGACTGTGTTTATTCGATCAACCGGGCGTTATCCGGGAGGAGTCGCGTGAACGAGTTGAAAGCATCAGGCAAGCCGTTCAATATTTCCAAGCATTCCGTCTGGGAGGCGTACGAGAAAGTCAGGTCGAACAAGGGCGCGCCGGGTGTGGACGCGGTGTCGATGGAAGAATTCGAGAAGGATCTGAAGAACAATTTGTACCGGATCTGGAATCGTCTCTCCTCCGGCACCTATTTTCCGCCTCCGGTGCGTGCGGTGGAGATCCCAAAGAAAGGGGGCGTCCGGATTCTGGGCGTGCCCACGATCGGGGATCGCATCGCCCAGACGGTGGTCGCCGGGGTGCTGGAGGCGAAGGCCGAGCCGGTCTTTCATTCCGACTCCTACGGCTATCGTCCCGGGCGGTCGGCGATCGATGCCGTGGGCCGGTGCCGGGAGCGCTGCTGGAAGGCGGACTGGGTCATCGACCTGGACATCCGCGCGTTCTTCGACAGCGTTCCGTGGGACCTGGTCCTCAAGGCGGTCGCCGTCCACACTGATCCGTCCCAGTCCTGGGTCCTGCTGTATGTGCGGCGCTGGCTTGCCGCACCGCTGCAACTGCCCGACGGGACACAGCGCGAGCGGGACCGGGGGACGCCCCAGGGCTCCTCGGTTTCGCCGGTCCTCGCCAACCTCTTTCTCCACTACGCCTTCGACGCCTGGATGGCGCGGAACTTCCCCGCCATCGGGTTCGAACGGTACGTGGACGACGCGGTGGTCCACTGCGTCAGCGAACGCCAGGCACGCTTCGTGCTCGCGGCGATCAGGAAGCGGATGGCCGAGGTGGGGCTTGAACTGCACCCGGAGAAGACGCGGATCGTGTACTGCCAGGATGCCAACCGGTGTGCCTCGTACGAGCACACCGAGTTCACGTTCCTGGGGTTCACCTTCCGCACCCGCTCCGCGGTGCGCAAGGACGGCCAGATGTTCCGGTCGTTCCTTCCCGCGATCAGCGGGGAAGCTCTTCGCAGGATCAGTTCCGAGGTGCGCTCCTGGCGGCTGCACCACCGCACCAGCCTGACCGAAGCGGACCTCGCACGGTTCATCAACCCGATCGTTCGCGGGTGGATGGCGTATTACGGGGCCTTCTACCAGTCGGCCCTCCATCCTCTCCTGGAACGCGTCAACGCCTACGTGATGCGGTGGATGCGCAAGAAGTTCAAACGGCTGCGGGGCAGGAAGAAAGCCCAGACCGCGTGGAACCAGGCCGTCGCACGACG
>NZ_JBHVCT010000218.1:0-1613 GCF_042803195.1 Streptomyces sp. NPDC057428 | reverse complement strand
CTTGCGTCCGGGGTACCACCACCCGAGCTACCTCACACAGCGTGACCGGCGAGCCCGCCCGTCACCGCCGCACCCCCATCAAATTCGAAGACCCGAATTAACCGGCGGAGCGACGTGAGCGTAGTGTCGTAATGTGACCAGAGGACGCGCCGTGCGGACGGCGTCGGCTTGCGTGCGCGCAGAAAAGGCGAGCCGGAATCCGCTGTCCGTTGGTCCCCGCGTGCGCAGCCGGAGACCGACCGGCCGGGGCCGTGTGCGCCACGCGTTTCCGGAGGAGCTGAGCCCCTGTGCTGGACATCGCCGAAGAGCTGTCCCGCTGGTGCGAGCGGGGCCTGCCGTTCGCCGTCGCCACCGTGGTCTCCACCAGCGGCAGTGCGCCGCGGCAGCCAGGGGCCGCGCTCGCAGTCGACGGCGGCGGCAACGTGATCGGCAGTGTGTCCGGGGGGTGCGTCGAAGGCGCCGTCTACGACTTGTGCGTCCAAGCACTGTCCGGCGAGGGTCCCGCGACCGTCTGCGAAGAGTTCGGCTACTCCGACGAGGACGCCTTCTCTGTCGGCCTGACCTGTGGCGGCCGGATCGGCATCCTGGTCCAGAGGATCGACCCCGGCGAGGATCTCGAGTTGGTGCGCGCCCTGGCGGCCGCCGCCGCCCGGGAGGCGGCGGCGGTGGCCCGGATCGTCGCCGGACCGCCCGAACTGCTCGGCCGGGCCCTGCTGGTGCGGCCGGACGGGTCCCACGAGGGTTCCCTCGGTGATGCCGAACGCGACCGGACCAGCGCCCGGATGGCCGCGGCGACGCTGGCGGCCGGGCGCACCGGCACGCTCGTCGTCGGCGCCGACGGCAGCCGCTGCGGGGCGCCGCTGACCCTCCTGGTCGAATCCAGCGTGCCGCCGCCCCGGCTGCTGGTCTTCGGTGCGATCGATTTCGCCGCAGCGCTGGTCCGCGCCGGAACGTTCCTGGGCTACCGGGTCACCGTCTGCGACGCCCGGCCGGTGTTCGTCACCCGGCTGCGCTTCCCCGGCGCCGACGAGATCGCCGTGGACTGGCCGCACCGCTATCTGGACCAGGAGACGGCCGCCGGCCGGGTGGACGGACGCACCGCGATCTGCGTGCTCACCCACGACGCGAAGTTCGACGTCCCACTGCTGGAACTGGCCCTTCGTCTGCCCGTCGCGTACGTCGGCGCGATGGGTTCGCGCCGTACCCACCTCGACCGCCTCGACCGCCTGCGCGACGCCGGCCTGACCGGAGCCGAGCTGGCTCGCCTGCACTCCCCGATCGGGCTCGACCTCGGCGCCCGTACGCCGGAGGAGACCGCGCTCTCGATCGCCGCGGAGATCGTCGCCCACCGCTACGGCGGCTCCGGCACCTCCCTCAGCGGGGCGTCCATCCCCATCCACCGGAGTATGTGAGCGCTACCGCTCCCCGTGGATCTCCTGAGTGCGGGGGCGCCACCGGTGCACGCGCGCTTTCGCGGTTCGGAGAACAAGCGGATGCGCTGACGTCCGGGTGCTCGTAGCGCAAACATTCAGCGGGTAATCGGAGCGTGATGGTTTCCGGCGTTGGATGACTGGCCGTCACGGTGGGAGCGTGGTGGAAGCGGGATGCGGTGT
>NZ_JBHVCT010000217.1:0-1674 GCF_042803195.1 Streptomyces sp. NPDC057428 | reverse complement strand
CCCGAATCCACCGGCTTGATGCCTGTGGATAGCTTCTCCGGAAACGAGGAAGTGCCCTGTGGCCTGCGATGATGGGAGTTCTTCACGCTTCCAGCACGCACGACCACGAGGGCACTTCCGAGATGCAATCTTCCCATGCCGCGGCGAGGGTCTCCGCACGGTTTGATGATCCGAATCTGGTCGGGTACGGCGGGCTCGCCCCGGTGGTGCGGCTGGCCGAGCGGTGCGCACTGCCCGCACTTGTCGACGAGCACGTCCGGCTCCCGGCTTCGAAGGACGGGACCGGGGCCTTTCCCGCGGCGAAGCTGATGTCGCTGGTCGGTGGCATGGTCGCCGGGGCGGACAGCATCGATGACATGGACCGGCTGCGGCACGGTGGGCTGCCGCGCCTGTTCTCCGGGGTGCGGGCGCCGTCCACGCTGGGCTCGTACCTGCGCTCCTTCAGCCACGGGCACGTGAAGCAACTGCACGCGGTGGCCCGCCGGTTCCTGCCCGAACTGGCCGCGCACACCCCACTGCTGCCCGGCGCCGACCAGGCGGCCTACGTGGATATCGACGACACGATCCGTCGCACCTACGGCTACGCCAAGCAGGGCGCCGGCTACGGATACAGCAAGGTCAAGGGCTTGAACGCGCTGATCGGGATCGTCTCCACCCCGTTGGCCGCCCCGGTGATCGTCGCCACCCGTCTGCGCAAGGGACCGTCCAACTCCGCCCGAGGTGCGGCCGCGTTCGTCGGCGAATCGATCCGCACCGCGAGAGCGTGCGGCGCGAGCGGGCTGCTGGTCGTGCGGGCCGACTCCGCGTTCTACGGCGCCGATGTCGTGAACGCCTGCCGGGCCCTGGGCGTCCGGTTCTCGGTCACGGTGCGGATGAACGCCTCGGTCAAGGCCGCGATCGCGGGCATCGACGAAGCCGCGTGGAAGGCGATCAAGTACCCCAAGGCCGTATGGGACGAGGAGGGGCAGTGCTGGATCTCGGACGCCGAGATAGCCGAGACCCCCTACACCGCCTTCACCTCCAAGCCGAAGAAACAGCAGGTCACCGCCCGCCTGATCGTGCGCCGCGTCAAACGGCTCAACCCGGCAGCGGTCCCCGAGGGGCAGGGCGCGCTCTTCGACACCTGGCGCTACCACGCCGCGTTCACCGACTCCCCGCTCGCCCTGCCCGACGCCGAGCGTGAGCACAGGCGGCACGCTGTCGTGGAACAAGTGATCGCGGACCTGAAGAACGGCCCGTTCGCCCACGCCCCCTCCGGGCACTTCCAGGCGAATGCCGCCTGGCTCGCCCTGGCTGCTCTCGCGCACAACCTGACCCGCGCCGCCGGCGCCCTGGCGTCCGCCTTCCACGCCAAGGCCACCACCGCAACGATCCGCGACCACCTGATCAACGTGCCCGCCCGCCTGGCACGTTCAGCCCGGTGCCTCACCCTCCACCTGCCCGAACACTGGCCCTGGGCCGACGGCTTCATCCAGCTCTTCGACCTCGTGCACGCACCACCACCCACCGCCTGAAAAGCCCTGACCACCCTGCCCGCAAGGGCCCGAGAACGCCGAACACGTGGAAGAGCTGGACAGACCAGCGGATACCCCCTGCCCGAACAGCCAGATCATCTCGCCGACCGCCAAGACAACCCCGAAACGATCACTCCGGAATCAAGCCGGTGGATCCAGG
>NZ_JBHVCT010000216.1:0-1782 GCF_042803195.1 Streptomyces sp. NPDC057428 | reverse complement strand
CACCATCGTCAGGGGTCCCGTCGTGCGTCCAGACCCTCCCACCAGCACAAATCACCCCTTGACAGCCCCGCCGATCAGCAAACTTCGCGGTCTTGTTGTGTCCTGAACGTGAAAGGAAGAACCATGTAGGAACTCTTCTTGTAGCGATGCTGTACGAAGGATGAAGGTATGGCCCTTCAAATTCGCCCTGCGGGGGGAGGATTTAAACCACCTCATGCTGCGCTAGCTGAAGACTGCCGTGGTGAACGATGAGGAAAAGGCGTCCGTTGAGACGTCAGGTGGGGATCGGGAAGGCGAACGCAAGTGAATCGCTGCTGACGTGTCGAAAAGTAGAGTTGACATCAGAACCGGGGTGTCAAGGCAGTCCCGGGATGAGTCTGGCGGGTGCCCGTTTACTGGTATCTTCTTATCGTGATCGACATGTAAAGAGGGTAGGTTTCCGCCGGGATGGGCCACTGGGGGTGAGGTTGAAGGGGTTTCGGGCGCCCGAAGGCTGTTGCGGCGAGACGGACGCCGGGGTGAACGTTACGCAGTGTGACGGATCGCTTGTTGCGGAATATGCCATAGGCATGATCGTTCAGTTCCGGCTCTGGTGCCGGATTGAGCGGAAGTTGACGTCATGTCTGATCGTTTTTCCTGGCATCGGCGGTTCACACCACATTGGTTGTCGAGCCTACCCAGACCGAGAGCGAGACCCGGATCCCGGCTGAGGGGTCTGCGGTGGACGAGTGCCGGTCTTACTGTGGTGATGTCGGCTCAGGTGGCTCTGGTCGCACTGGATTCAGGGCAGTCATTCGCGGTCACCCCGCACCTGCAACCAGTCCGCTCCGCTGCCAAGGCCGTAGCTGTGTCAGGCCCGGCCGAGGCGCAGGACGTGGCGTCGGCGCGATTGATGGCGCGGCTGCAAAACCGTCGGATCGAGGTTCTCTCGGAGCGGGCGGCAGATGCCACCACCTTCGTGAATCCGGACGGTTCGCTGTCGACGGAGACGTACGCGGGCCCGGTCCGGGTGAAGCAGGGCGACGGTTCGTGGAAGGACGTCGATACCTCGCTCATGGACGCGGGTGCGGATCTCAAGCCGCGGACGGCGCCGGCTGATCTGGCTGTGTCCGACGGCGGGGACACCCATCTGGCGTCGGTCACCGAAGGCGGGAAGACGTTCGGCCTCAACTGGGACTTCACGCTTCCCGCACCGCATGTCGCGGGCAATACCGCCACCTACGATCTGGGCGGCGGCGCGTCCTTGTCGGTGGAAGCGCTGGCGCAGGGTTTTGAGCAGTCAGTGGTGCTTGACCAGGCGCCGAGTGCCCCCGTGTCCTACCGGATCCCGTTGACGCTGAAGGGTCTGGCGCTGACCAAGGACGCTGATACAGGCCAGCTGCTGTTGAAGGACGGGGCGGGAAAACTGGTCGCCCAGGCGGCAGCCCCGCACATGTGGGACTCCTCCCGGGACCCCGCCTCCGGTGAACCGGTCAACCAACTGCCGGTCGAGACCGCAGTGGAGAAGGCCGACGACGGATCGACCACCCTGGTCCTGACCCCGAATCCGGTGTTCTTCTCCAGAGATCTGACCTACCCGGTGACTATCGACCCGTCATCGACGCTGGCGGTCACCACCGACACCTGGGTGCAGAACCCCGACTATCCCGACTCACAGGTTGGCTCACAGGAGCTGAAGTCCGGGACCTATGACGGGTCTTCGAATTTGATGGGGGTGCGGCGGTGACGGGCGGGCTCGCCGGTCACGCTGTGTGAGGTAGCTCGGGTGGTGGTACCCCGGAC
>NZ_JBHVCT010000215.1:0-1803 GCF_042803195.1 Streptomyces sp. NPDC057428 | reverse complement strand
AGGACTCCGTTGGGGAATCCGTGATTCGGGCTTCCTGGCATGGTCATGCAACAAGGTCGAGGCGGGCGAGGTGAGAGAGGCGGGTTGTGCCGAGCGGGGTGTTGTTCAGCCAGGCGTCGACGCGGATGAGGTTGATGGCGGTGGCGGATAGGACGTTTGCGAGATGGGTCTTGGGCTGTCCGCGGTAGGGCGTGCGCCGAAGTCGGGTGCGGCGGACGGCCTGGGAGATGGTGCCCTCGACGCCGGCGCGGATGTCGTAGCGGGCTTTCCACTCCGCGGTCTGCTGCTCGGAACGTTGCCGGGCAAGGACTTCCTGTTGCTCTCGTGGCAGCAGGGTCAGGCTGCGTCCCCACGTGCCGTTCGCCGCCTTGGTGCACCGGGACCGCAGGGGGCATGGGGCGCAGTCGGCGTGCGCGAAGTGCACCCGGGTGATGGGGGTGCCGCTGGGTTTGCGCTGGTCGGACCAGCTGGCGCTGACCGCTCCCTGGGGGCAGGTGACTGTCTTGGCGTCCCAGTTCACAGAGAAGGCGGCCTGTGTCAGGTCCGGTGCGTGTTCGCCGTCGCCGCGTTTGGCGTGGTGGGTGTCGGCGCCGACCGGGCCGAGCAGGGTGATGCCGTGGTCGTTGTGGGCGGTGAGGATGTGGGCGGCGGTGACATAGCCGGAGTCCACCACGTGCTCATCCGGCGCCAACTGGCGCTTTTCCAGGTGCTGGTGAATGGCCTGGGTCATCTCGGTGTCGTCCACGGTCGCGTCCGTGGTTTCCACGTTGGTGATCAGGTGGGGTGCGTCCGGTTCGCAGGTTTCGGTGAGGTGGGCCTTGTAGCCTGTCCAGCCGGATCCGCGCTTGACGCCGTAGCGCGCATCGAGGTCGTAAGGGGAGGCCAGCCGCCGTCTGCCCGGCGGGAGGTCCTTGCCCTCCCGCCAGCGCACCCCCTTCGTATCTCGGTGGTACTGCTCGCCCCAGGTGCGACGCAGGACCTGCACTGCCGGGATCTCACGCAGCCAGAGTGGGGCAGCGGACTGATCGACGGCGTCCAGGAGCGCGAAGCCGTCCCGGCCGACCTGCTCGGCCCATTCCCGGCGGACGTTCTCCCCTTTCGGGAAACGGTAGTTGTCGATCTTGGCTCCGTAGCGTTCCACCCACGAGGCGTCAATCAACCCGGTCAGCCAGCCGGGAGCAGCTGCGGCCAGGACCTCCAGCGCCGCCCGCAGCGCCTCGCCGACGAACTCCATCCTGTTCAGAGTGCGCACCGCGGCCAGCACATGAGTGGAGTCGGTGCGTTGCCGCCCGCCGGCACGCAGCAGCCCGGTGTCCGACAGCCGGGCCAGCACCACCTCCAGGACCTGCTCTTCCAGGTCATGCTCGATCAGGCGGGAGCGGAAGTCGCCCAGAACCGTGAAGTCGAAACCGGGATCGTCGAGCTCCAGCCCGAGGAGGAACTTCCAGTCCATCCGGGCCCGCACCTGGTCAGCGGCCTGCCGGTCGGACAGCCCCTCGGCATACTGCAGCACCGACACCAGCGCCAGAGCTCCCGGCGAGATCGCGGGCCGACCCCGACCAGGGAAGGCTGCCGCGAAATCTTCGTCCGTGAACAGCGCACCGAGAACTTCCCGGATCCGAATGGCCAGGGCCCCTCTGGGGAACGAGGCCCGCACCACCCGGGCCGTCAGCTCAGGCACCCCACGGTCATCCCACGACTCCAACGACATCCAGCCCCACCCTCCCACTGACGGACAGGACGATCATGCCAGCCCCCCCATCGCCCGGGGGTGTCGCTTTGCGGATTTCCCAACGGAGTCCT
>NZ_JBHVCT010000214.1:0-1812 GCF_042803195.1 Streptomyces sp. NPDC057428 | reverse complement strand
CTTGGTGCTGGTCATGAGGGGGTGGTTCTCCTGTCGTGCCCTCTCAGGCTAACCCGACGAAGCGGGGCGTCTCACCCAAGGCTGACAGAGAGGGGTCACCCCGAACGTGTCACCTTGGCCGTGCGGGCGCCGCCGCATTCGGTACGCGTCGGTTGAAGACCCACACCCCCTGGGAGTGAGTGGCTCCGAGGACCCGCCCCGCGTCCCGGAGCCAAGGGTTCGCCTTTTGGAACGGCGCGAAGTTGTCGTTGGAGATGATGACCCCGCCAACCTCCTCAGCGATGCTGATCACCAGCGCGTCGCCCCGGCCCTCGGTCCCGGCGGGGGGCTGGACGACCTTACCGTCGGCGATGGCAGCTTCCACCTGGGGGCGCTCTTCGTCAGACACGTCGTGGCGCAGCGTGGCGTCGACCACCACGTGGATGTCGCGTTCGGGACGCTTGGACCGCAGCGACCGGACAGCCGCCTCCAACGCCGCGAAGCTCGGTTTGCCGCCCGCCGCGCGCGGGGGCCGGCCGTTCCAAGCGAGGTTGGAGCCGTCCACGACGAGTGGTGGCGCCGCCGTGCTTGTGCGGGCCGTGCGGGGTGAGGAACCTGGCGGGCGGGCTTGGGAACTCCATCCCCCTGGCCAATGGGGCGGATTTGCTGCGGGTGGGTCGGCGTGGCGGCGGGCCGGGCGGCCGGGGCAAGGGCGAGCAGGCGGTCGAGTTCCTTCTTCACCTCCGGCAGGACGTTTCCGTCCCCGAACACCTTCACCTCTCCGTCGAGGACGACCTCTCCGGTCTTCTGAAGGGTCGCCGCGACGGTCAGCAGACCTTCCTTGCTGTAGGTGTACTCCAGATCGAAGATGCCGTCCTCGGCCGTGCAAGGCCGCGGGTACCTCAGGATGAGGTCGGTCAGTTTGACGTTGTCCGGGTGGTCGACCTCGCGATCCGGGTCACCCTCCCAGACTTCCACGGTCAGCTGGGAGAGCTTGTCCCTGGTCGGCTCGTACGACTTCACGCGCTGCTGTGGCAGACGCTGGTTCCGGTCGATGAGGGCGCTGAATCCTCGCCTGCCCTCGCGGTCCTTGGTGATCGTGCCGAGGGCGTGCGTGTTGACCACGCGGATGATGCTCTTGAGCTCGCCGTCGATGGCTGCCGCGCTGATCGCCGCTCCTTCGGCCACTGCGGTCATCGGGTTGCACATTGCGGTGTCGACGAGTTCGCAGCCGAGTGCCTCCGAGACCGCGGTGCGTACCGCTGGGATCTGACTGCAGCCAGCAGTGTGCGGACCGTGATCCCAGCGGCACGGGCTGCCTCACGCGTACGGAATCGGGCCGCGCCGGTCGCGTTGGCGGGCACTGTGACGACGGCCTCGCGGATCTCGGTGGCGGCTTCCTCCTCCGCGGCCCTGGCGATGGCGTGGAAGACGCCAGCCGCGGCGGTGGTCGCGGCGAACCGTTCACCGCCCAGCTTGACGAACGGCTCCTCCCGCAGCATCCGCTTGCACGCCTCGACGGCCTGTTCGGACCGGAGCTTCGCCTCCCAGCCGAACAGCGTGCCCGGCCGCAGGGAACTCGTGCCGACGACCGACGGGTAGAGCAGCTCGAACCCCCTGCGCCCCCAGTTGGCGTCCAAACCCTGACCGCCGATCTCCAGCACCTCGACGTACTCGCCGTTCCACTGGGCGGCGCCGGAGTTGGTGGTCCCGAAGTCGATTCCCGCTGCCGTCATGCTGGGTCTTCGAATTTAGTGGGGGTGTGCTTCCCGTCGGCTCCGCCGGGTGGTTGCACAACGTGATCGGAGCCGCTGGTTGGCGCGGTTACGGAAG
>NZ_JBHVCT010000213.1:0-1818 GCF_042803195.1 Streptomyces sp. NPDC057428 | reverse complement strand
TCCTCTACCGCCACGGTAGACAAGCCGCCACCCCAACCACACCCAGATCAGCGAAACCCCAGCTCAACCGTCCCTGGAAAGGATCCGCACCCTTCTCGTATAGCTACGGCATGGTGGCGTGTAGCAGGGTCTAGGGAACCGGTTCACTCGCCGGCCGCGCGCGGAGCTCCGACCCGTTCCCCTGGGGAACACCGAAGAGACCCTTGGCCCGCAGTTCCTCGATGTTGGCCCACCGCTGCCCCGGGAGCTCCGCACTCAAGTCGGCCTCCCTCGCGCGGATGTCAGCAGGGACAGGACCAGTGCCCAACGGGCGGCGCTCGCTCATCCAGTGATCATGCACCCACCGGCCGCACGTTGAACCCCAACCCCGTTCCCACGGGGAACACCCTGACTGTTCCCACGGGGAACACCTTCCCGCGACCGGTCGCAACGTCCTTCCGCGTGCGGGAGAAGACCCCATGCGCCGTACCAAGGACGTGCCGTATCAGGCCGAGCCGATCCCACCTCAGGCAACATTTCGGCCGCGGTGGTGGGCTTCGCCAGGGTTGCCGGTGGGCTGGGTGATGCTGTCGTCCGCAGTCACCAGGAGATCGTCCACCGATCCGCGCACCACTACCGCGCCTAGGCATTCGTCGCACTGATGCTGGCCGTCGTCCATTTCGTTCAACGTTTCGGCTGGTCCGGTCCGGCCGCAGCCACCTGCGCACGGTACTTCCATGACGTCCGCCATGGGTTCAACGGTCCGTCTACGAGGTCACCTCTGGCAGGGAGCGTTCAGGGCGCTCAGTGGCATCGGCCGGGCACGACGCCACCTGCCCCTCATTGACCCCACGATCTAGCAGCCCCAAGTAGTTACTCAGCGCTACACACCACCTGGCGGTAGCTATACGAGAACAGGGCCTTGTCGCGCCGGCGCCTGGCATAGATGGCGCCTTCGGTCCGGTCTCAAGCAATCGAGTCGTCGTCTCAGCGAAGCCAGTCGCTCGGGCTCCCACCTCGTTCCTGTGTGGCCGGGCCGATACGGCGGCCTCTGTTGCGGTTCCCGAACGGACGGGCGCCATGGACGGCCATGAATTCCGCGATGAGGGCTGCCTCGAAGGTGGCGGGATCCAGGCCCGGGGCCTCCCGCCAGGCCACCAGGAGGGCGTCCGCGTCCACGAGCTGCCACACGTAGCGGCCGCCCCAGTGTCCGACGGCCTGGCCCCCGCCGAACCGGCGGAACTCGTCCAACCGCTTGCGCAAGCCCCGCCGCCCGTTGCCGCCCGCCGAAGCCTTGCCGACGTAGACCACCTCGGCGCCGTCCACCCAGGCATCCTGCAACGTCGCCACGTCCACTGACGGGTCTCGGCCCTTGAAGTGCCCAGCGGGACTGACGGCACGGAATCCGGGCATCCCGCTTTCGACACGCACCACCACGTACACGCCATCTGTCGGCGGTACCTCGTTCTCCGGCAACGTCGCGAAGCGAACGAATCCTTTGAACCCGCGTTCCGCGAGCGCGCTGCGCGTGAGCTGAGTTTCGGCATCCATGCCGCGCATCGTGCACCGCGGCTCCGACATCGGTGAGTGCGGCCGACGAAATCAGTCGGCGGCCAAGCCCTGACGGGTGATGTCTGCGGCGTAGGACAGAACGCCGATCGGCTGCTTCGATGAGACGGCGACTGGGTTGGATGAGACCGGACACCTTCGGTCAGGCCGATTTTTCCGGAAGGGCGCGGGTTATCTGGCCAGAATGACCAATCACGGTGCCCCCAGGCGGGGGGCCGGGGGGGGTGGTGAACCGCGCCCCGCCCGCTGGGTGGGGAGGGCGGGGGGTTG
>NZ_JBHVCT010000212.1:0-1951 GCF_042803195.1 Streptomyces sp. NPDC057428 | reverse complement strand
CACCGCACCACCGTCTCCGACCCGGCCGCGGCCAAGGCCCCGGACCTGATCGGCCGCGACTTCACCGCGGACAGGCCGAACACGAAGTACGTCGGGTCGGGTAGCCGGAGGGGATCTCACCCTCCGGCTCCCACAGAACCGTGCGTAACAGTCTCCCGTTACACGGCTCTTGTCACCCTGGTCACATCCAGAAGGTGCGGCACAGTCGCCAGTGCGCGAACATGCCCGGGTATCTCCGGGTGATGTCCTGGAAGCACCGCTTGGACTTCTTGAACCCTGCCAGCCGCTTGTACTTTCGGCGGATCCAGCGCACCAGGTAGGCGTTGATGCGCTGGAGGAAGGGCCTCAGCACAGAGGGGTAGAACGCCCCGTAGTACTGGAGCCAGCCCCGCACGATCGGGTTGATGAACCGCGCGAGCTGGGCGAAGGTCGTTCCGGTACGCCGATGGATGCGCCATCTGCGCACCTCGGCACCCATCTTCTTCAGGGCCTCGTTGCTGACCGCGGGCAGGAAGCAGGGGAACGTGACCCCGTGCTTGCTGCGCGCGTTGCGGGCGCGGAACGTGAACCCCAGGAACGTGAACGACGTGTGCTCGTAGGAGCGTTTACGGTTCGCGTCCTTGCAGTAGACGATCCGGGTCTTGGCCGGGTGCAGTCTCAGCCCGACCTCCTCCATCCTGTTCCCGATCGCCTCGACCAGCTGTCTGGCCCGGCGCTCGCTGACGCAGTGCACGACCGCGTCGTCCACGTACCGTTCGAACGGGACGCCTGGGAACTCCCGGGCCATCCACGCGTCGAACGCGTAGTGGAGGAACAAGTTCGCCAGCACGGGCGAGACCGCTGACCCTTGCGGGGTCCCCCGGTCTCGCTGTCGCTGGGTGCCGTCGGGCAGTTGCAGCGGCGCCTTGAGCCAGCGCGTGACATACAACTTCACCCAGACGGCGTCGGTGTTGGCCTCGACCGCCTTGACGACGAGGTCCCAGGGCACGCTGTCGAAGAACTTCTCGATGTCGAGATCGACCACCCAGTCGTTCTTCCAGCAGCGTTCTCGGCACCGTTCCACCGCGTCCAGCGCCGACCGTCCGGGCCGATACCCGTAGGAATCCTGGTGGAACTTCAGCTCCACCCTGGCTTCCAGCCGGGCGGCCACCACGGTCTGCGCGATTCTGTCCGCGACGGTGGGGACTCCGAGGATCCTGACCCCTCCGCCATGGGCTTTGGGGATTTCCACCGCTCGTACCGGAGGCGGAAAGTAGCTCCCCGAGGACATCCGGTTCCAGATCTTGTAGAGATTCCCCCGCAAGTCTTTCTCGAAGTCTTCGATGGAGCAGCCGTCCACGCCCGGCGCACCCTTGTTAGCCCTGACCTTCTCCCATGCTTCCCATACTTCCCGCTTCGAGATACCAAACGGCTTTTCTGGGGACTTCAGCTCGTCCATGCGACTCCTCCCAGGCGCTCTGGTTGATCGAACGAACACAGCCACGGATGACCCGGCCCCTTCGCTCCACTCCCATTACAGGAGCTTCCTCGCTACTACGGGCCGGTCCGCCAGCGAGATCCGTCTCGGTACTCAGTCCCTCGCGGTTTCGGCCGTCTCGGGACGCTCCCTCACGCCACCCAGTTGAGTGGCGATGCCGGACCCCGCCTTCCCACGTTCCACGTGAAAGCAGCAGACCAGGCTCGCGTCGCCTCCATGCCGGGCACCGTCTGGCCAGTAAGCGGGTTTCCGCCAGACTCGTCCTGGAGCCATATCTACACCCCCAGTTTTGATGCCGTCTGTAAGTTTTCGACACGTCATCAGCGATTCGCTTGCGCTCGCCTTCCTGATCCCCACCTGACGCCTCATGGACGCCTTTTCCGGGTCTTCGAATTTGATGGGGGTGCGGCGGTGACGGGCGGGCTCGCCGGTCACGCTGTGTGAGGTAGCTCGGGTGGTGGTACCCCGGACGCA
>NZ_JBHVCT010000211.1:0-1952 GCF_042803195.1 Streptomyces sp. NPDC057428 | reverse complement strand
TCACAGCCCTCTGAAGCCACTTTTAAGGCTGTTTCCCTGTCTTGGACATCTTCTAGGTCTATATCAGTCAAATAAGCGCTCAAATAGGCTCCTATGTTGTCTATATCCTTTAATGACTTGATTGTTACAAATCCTAAACCCCATAGACTCCTTAATTCAGCATTTTTAATATAAATCTTATCCAAATCATTAAAGCGCATTAAAACATGACAATGCCAGGCTCCACGTCCTTGTGGCTCTACCACCGATAAATAATCTATCGAACTTTCTTTCTTGTATTTATAACGCAACCTGTCGATAAAATTTTGAAAATCACTATAAAGTTTTTTCGTGTCCGTCATATTTTTCTTGTATGTCAAAGTTATATGTAATTCATTTGGCCGTCCTATAAAATTGTTATTTATCAAATAACGCAGCTTCTTAAAGGTTTGTCTCAAAGAATTATAATTTTCCTGCCGATTTTCCGAATGCTCGAACTCCCGGATCTCCCCAGTAGAGAGGTCTACAAACCTATCCTTGTCCAATTTTTTGATATTATTTTTCCGGTTCATCTTCTCCATATGCTGAACTTCAATGACGTGATTCATAGTGGTCACTTTTACAACATCATTTGGAGCTATGAAAACCGCGTCACCATTGCGTTTATCCATCCATTTCCCCTCAATTTTTCCTGTAATGTTTAATTAAAATCAAGTTAATAATAAAGAACCCCAAATCCGAAGTCAGTTTTTCAACAAAAATTAGCGTCCTTTTCCCAAATAGTCCCTATACAATTCCTTAATAGCAAACTCAATTACAGCATCTTTTGAAACTCTTCCAAATTCATTGTGTTTTGTAAAATGTTCGGCTAATAACTCTAGCTTTTTAAATGTTTCAACAGTAATTCGAGGTCCAATTTGTTTTTTCTCTTCCATCCAAACACACTCCTAACAAGTTGTTAACATAATTCTAACATTGGAAATAATAGAATTCAAGAACAGAAAAAAGAAGCACACTCGGAATGATATTTCGTTTCCTTTTGATTCCGAGCCTCCACCCCTTACAATCCCCAAAGGCAACCGACAAGGGAAAATTCGTCCCTTATCGGCACCTCCGGAAATTGTACAGCAAGGGGTCACTCCCAATAAAAAGACTACGACATATAAAACAGGTTTAGCTTCAGAGAAAAAGAGCATAAGGAAACTCGGTGCCACCCTAAAAAAAAGGGTGTCAAACAGGCTGTGCCTGTTGAGTTTCTATGCTCTTAGAACAGGTGCCGTTTTTGAAGCCAAAGATATAGCATAGATACCCCATAGATATAGCAGGGATATACCAAAATATCTCTAGAGATACGGGTATCTATGCTATATCTCTCTACAAGATTCCTCCACACGCTTGACGGAAATGCTTCAGCATTTTAGCACTCACTCGACAGAGTGTATAAGTGCGCCATTCGGAATTTCAAAGCTTCAAATTTCACAGAGAGTGCCCATTTATACACACCCCCTAAATCGTGGTGTGACAATGGGTTCTCGCCGGCTCGAAATCGGTTTGTCATTCTGACAAATAACCCTTCGGGAAATAAAAAAAACGGCTCCATAAAGAGGAACCGTTTTGCTTCAAAAATCACGTTTTGTGTTATACTGGAGAAACGAAATTGTGTTTTCAAAATTGTCATTTTCGACATGATAACTTTTCTCGTAGTGTGGTTTTGCCGAACCCACTACTTTTTTTATGTCTCCGAACTTCATTTCTTCCCGTTCCGGCTTAACAATCCCTTTTGATTTTCGATACATATTCATTCCGGAAGGATACATGTGCAGCCGTCCGCCTTTTAAAAATTTCTTTTCCCGACCTTCTACGATCTTTGTTTGCACCTCACAGCCCTCTGAAGCCACTTTTAAGGCTGTTTCCCTGTCTTGGACATCTTCTAGGTCTATATCAGTCAAATAAGCGCTCAAATAGGCTCCTAT
>NZ_JBHVCT010000210.1:0-1992 GCF_042803195.1 Streptomyces sp. NPDC057428 | reverse complement strand
TCCGCTTCACATCGGTCGGCATCCTGTTCGGGGCGTATCGGGGCATCGGAACGTCCTCCTCGGAGAGCGTTCGCAACCACCAATAGAACTCAAGCGGTCTACCCGGTCGTCTTCGTCGACGCCATCCACGTCAAGATCCGTGACGGGCAGGTCGCCAACAGGCCGATCTATGTGGCCATCGCGGTCACCGCCGACGGCTACCGCGACATCCTCGGCCTGTGGGCCGGCGACGGTGGCGAGGGCGCCAAGTTCTGGCAGCAAGTCCTCACCGACCTGCGCAATCGCGGGGTCAGAGACGTCCTCATGCTGGTCTGCGACGGGCTGTCCGCCCTGCCGGACGCGGTCGCGAACGTGTGGCCCCAGACCGTCGTACAGCGCTGCGTCGTTCACCTGATCCGGCAGAGCCTGCGCTACGCCTCACGGCGGGACTGGCCCGAGGTCGCCGCCGACCTCAAGCCCGTCTACACCGCCGTCAACGAGGCCCAGGCCCGCGAGCGGCTCGACGAGTTCGACGCCAAGTGGGGACACAAATACGGCTCGATCGCCACCGTCTGGCAGCGCGCCTGGAGCGAATTCGTGCCCTTCCTGGCCTTCCCCGACGCCATCCGCGAGGTCGTCTACACGACCAACAGCATCGAGTCCCTCAACGCCCGCTACCGCCGGGCCGCCACCGCCTGCGGCCACTTCCCCAACGAACAGGCAGCGCTCAAGAGGATCTACCTCGCCACCCTCGCCCTCGACCCCTCCGGACGCGGACGTAAACGCTGGAACAACAAGTGGAAGGCAGCACTGAACGAGTTCGACCAGCTCTTCGACGGCCGCCTTACCGCCGGACGGGTATAGGCCAACCAGCCCAACAAAAAACCACTAGGCCAAAGGGCCTAAAAACACCTAAATCATGATAGACCCCTTCGTTTGGCATACCTTGCCGGATGAAGGGCGGACCGGACGACCAACGGTGACCCTGCCTGGCTGTGGTGAGCTTCCTGATCCGGAAACTCACCACAGCCAGGCAGGCCGGTCTACTGGGTGAGTTGGACGTGCTGGGCGCCGCCCCGGCCGGTCGGCTCCTCGGCGGGCATCGAGTCCCATTCAGTCGGGACACCGGTCAACGCGGCTTCGGCATGGTCCAGTTCGTCGATCAGCGTCAGGCGGCGGGCGAAGGCGTCGGCCTGAGCGGGTGCGTGCGCGGCCGGGTCGGTGTGGCCGGCGGTGAGGTGCGGTACGGGGTTCGTGGCGAGGTCACCCTCGGGGTGGTGCTCCTGCCAGGTCTGGCGGAAGGCAGCGGTCACGGAGGGAGAGGAGGAGTCGTCGCCGGGGAACAGTGAGGAACCGAGGTGCAGCACGCGGGCAGGGGATGTTCCTCGGGTGTCGCGGTGGTCGGGAGCAGTCACGGATGAACGTCAGGGTGCGCACGGAGAGGCGATCTCGCGATCACCCGGCCGGGTTTGCCGGGCGGAGGATGAGCTGTGGTGCCGCGGACTCCGGCCCTTGGTCAGGAGGAGAGGGCGAGAGTGACGGCGGCAGCGATCGCTGGCCGGTGACGGGCAGACGCTGAGGCGGGACGGCTCGTCGGGGCTGGCTGCGCCGCCCGGGGAAGGCGGAAAGGAAAGGCCAATCAGGTTAGCGGCTGTTCGGTGAAGTTCCTGAGTACCAGTGCGCCTGGAACTTCGATGAGACATCCGCCTTCGTCGATCCTGCCGAGTTCCACCGCCGACAGGCCGAGCGTGCGGGCGAGCTCGGCGATCTGGGAGCTGGCCTCCCCGGAGTCGCTTGAGACGAAGACCACGCGCTTGCCCTGGCCGGAGGGCACTTCGGCGGCGAGCGTCTGGGAAGGAAGCTGGTTGAAGGCCTTCACGATCTGGGCGCCGGGCAGGACCTCGGCCGTGTACTGCGAGCCTGCGTTCCGCGTAATTCGGCTGGTCTAGAGGGTCCGATGCGGCGAAGTGCCTGGTCAGCGGGTTCGGTGATGCTGCATGGGCCGAAAGTGAC
>NZ_JBHVCT010000209.1:0-2014 GCF_042803195.1 Streptomyces sp. NPDC057428 | reverse complement strand
CTTGCATCCAGGGCGCCCGCACCCCAACAACCTCACGCAGGGTGACGGACGAGCCCACCCGTCGCCATCGCACCCCCACTAAATTCGAAGACCCAGTAAGTTCCCCGCCAGGTGGGTGTGGTCTCGTCCGTTATGCGCTTGGCGAGGTTGTCGATCGAGGCGATGTGGATCATGGCTTCGGAGCTGGTAGTGAGGGTCTCGTAGTCGCGGGCGAGGCGGCGGTGCATCATGATCCAGCCGATGCTGGAGAGTCGGCCCGGGGCGCGGTGGCCGGGTCTCCCCAGCTCCGTTTCCCCGGACCGCTCGCCGAACCGGACGTGCGACTTTCACCGCATCCGGCTCTCCACGGGTCACTGCCGTTGGGGCGATGATCTTATGCAGTCCACGGTGTCGGGATGCTCAGTCCGCGCCAGCGGTAGCGGGTGACCGCCACCGCGCCGATGTTGAACAGCTCGACTCCGTCCAATGCGATCTGCCGCCAGCCCTGGGGGCCTTTGAACTGTCGGCGCAGGGCTGTCCACGTCATGCGCCGCCGATACGTGATCATATTGACCACCCGCCACCACACGAACGAACGCAGAGCGTTGAAGGTGTGCTTGGCGACAGCGTGCTTGAAGTAGTTGGCCCAGCCACGAAGGATCTGGTTGATCCTCGACAGCACGGCGGCGAACGGGACCTGCGACCTCCTGTGGGTCAGTGCCCTGATCTTCCGCTTCAGCTCACGAACCGGCTTGTCCGCGATGAAGGTGTAGACGTAGCACTTGTCCGTTCCTCGCTTGCGCATCCACTTGACGTGGAAGCCGAGGAAGTCGAACCCGTCGGCCATGTGCACCACGCGCGTCTTGGACTGCGACAGACGCAGCCCGAGCGGGGCCAGGACCTCCCCGATTTCCCTTGCCAGCGCCTCGACGTGGTGGCGTTCGCCCCTGACCAACACGACGAAATCGTCCGCGTAGCGGACGATCCGCCAGTTGGGCAGGTGCTTGGTCACCCGCGTCCTGCGGCGCTGGTCCGAGGACATCGTTCCGCCCGGCTTCCACGGCCCCATCACGTGCTCGTCGAGCGCCGACAGGGCAATGTTGGCCAGCAGCGGAGAGAGGATTCCCCCTTGCGGGGTGCCGGTCTCGGACGACTCCATCGCACCGGTCTCCCGCAGGATCCCAGCCTTCAGGAACGCCTTGACCAGGGCGAGCACGCGCTTGTCCTTGACTCGTGCACGCACCCGGCCCATCAGGGCCGTGTGGTCGATCGAGTCGAAACACGCCTCGATATCCGCATCCAGGACCTGGCGGTACCCTTGAGTGCCCCAGAAGTGGATCTCGGCGATCGCGTCGTGCGCCCTCCGGTCGGGCCGGAACCCATAGGAGACCGAGTCGAAGTCGGCCTCGAAAATGGGTTCCAGCACCAGCTTCAGCGCCGCCTGGACCACGCGATCGGCCACGGTCGGAATGCCGAGACTCCTCAGCTTCCCGCCGTGCTTGGGAATCATCCGCTCACGAACCGGCAACGGGCGAAACGCCTGCTGCCGCAACTGCTCACGCAGCTCGTCCAGGAACACTGGCACTCCCACCCGCTCGATAATGGAGCGGACCGTGGCCCGATCCACCCCGGCAGTGCGGGCACCGGTGTTGCCGGCGACCCGGCTCCACGCCATCGCGAGGAACCTGCGGTCGCATACCAGGTGGTAAAGATCATCGAATCGGTGGCCAGGTTCGGCCACCGCCCAGCGGTGCAATTTGGTCTGCATCTCCCGTACCCGCAGCCCGTGCGCCACAGGCGCGTCGTGCTGCGCGGCCGAAGTCTCCACCCCGGCATCTTCGAGCATTGCAATCCCTTCCTACTCGTGTCCCGCTGCCGCCCTTCGCCATGCACGCGGCTTTCCCGCGCTCGGACTACTACGACGGCTCCGCCCCGCCCCGGCCTGGTCGGCCGACGATGGACCCAGCCTGAATCTCCGCGCCGGACGCGCGGCTCGTGGCAGGGGCCGGGACGGTTCCCGTGTTCACTTGTGATC
>NZ_JBHVCT010000208.1:0-2020 GCF_042803195.1 Streptomyces sp. NPDC057428 | reverse complement strand
CACCCGGCAGCGGCACACCCACCGGCTCGGTGACCTTCACCGGCCCCGGCGGACTCAACCAGACGGCGACCCTGGACGCCGACGGCACCGCCTGCATCACCACCACCGCCCTCACGACCGGCACCGTCACAGCCGTCTACAGCGGCGACGGATGCTTCTCCCCGGACACCGGCACCGAGGACGTCACGGTCGGCCAAGCGGCCAGCACCACCGCCGTCACAGTCGACCCCGGCGTCTCCGTGTGCGGCCAGCCGATCACCGTGTGCGCCACCGTCACGGCGGTCCCGCCCGGCAGCGGCACACCCACCGGAACCGTCACCTTCACCGCCCCCGGCGGACTCAACCAGACGGCGGCCCTGGACGCCGACGGCACCGCCTGCATCACCACCACCGCCCTGGCGACCGGCACCGTCACAGCCGTCTACAACGGCGACGGATGCTTCACCACCTCGACCGGCACCGCACCCGTCACCGTCAACCAGGCAGCAAGCAGCACCACCGTCTCCCTCAACCCCAACCCCTCCGTCTGCGGCCAGCCCGTCACCGTCTGCGCCACCGTCACCCCCGTCGCACCCGGCAGCGGCACACCCACCGGAACCGTCACCTTCACCGCCCCCGGCGGACTCAACCAGACGGCGACCCTGGACATCGACGGCACCGCCTGCATCACCACCAGCAGCCTCCAGACCGGCACCGTCACAGCCGTCTACAACGGCAGCGGATGCTTCACCACCTCGACCGGCACTGCGAACGTGGGGGTCAACCCGGCCACGAGCGCCGTGTCGGTGGCGGTCGACCCGGACCCGTCCGTGTGCGGTGAGACGGTCACGGTGTGCGCGACGGTCACCGCCGTCGCACCCGGCAGCGGCACACCCACCGGCTCGGTGACCTTCAGCGCCCCTGGCGGACTCAACGAGACCTTGGAGCTGGACGCCGATGGCAGGGCGTGCGTCACGACGACCACGCTCGAAACTGGTACGGTCAACGTCTCGTACGTGGGAGACGGCTGCTTCCTTCCGTCGACGGGCACGACAGACGTGACGGTCAACCCGGCCACGAGCACGGTGACAGTGACGGTGAACCCCGACCCGTCCGTGTGCGGCGAGACGGTCACGGTGTACGCGACGGTCACCGCCGTCGCACCCGGCAGCGGCACACCCACCGGAACCCTCAGTTTCCTCCTCCCCGACGGCAGCACTCAGGTCGTGGGGCTGGACGCTCAGGGCACGGCGTGGCTGACCACCAACAGCCTCGTCAACGGCAGCGTCAGCGCCTCCTACAGCGGTGACGGCTGCTTCCTTCCTTCGACAGGCACGACAGACGTGACGGTCAACCCGGCCACGAGCACGGTGACAGTGACGGTGAACCCCGACCCGTCCGTGTGCGGCGAGACGGTCACGCTGTGCGCGACGGTCACCGCCGTCGCACCCGGCAGCGGCACACCCACCGGCTCGGTGACCTTCACCGGCCCCGGCGGACTCAACCAGACGGCGACACTGGACGCCGACGGCACGGTATGCCTGAACACCAGCGCTCTCGCGAGTGGCACCTACATGGCCACCTACAACGGCGACGGATGCTTCGCCGACTCGGACACCGTCTTCGACGTGACGGTGAACCGGGCGTCCAGCGCGGTGTCGGTGGTCGCCGACCCGGACCCGTCCGTGTGCGGCGAGACGGTCACGCTGTGCGCGACGGTCACCTCCGCCGCACCCGGCAGCGGCACACCCACCGGCTCGGTGACCTTCACCGGCCCCGGCGGACTCAACCAGACAGCGACCCTGGACGCCGACGGCACCGCCTGCATCACCACCACCGCCCTCACGACCGGCACCGTCACCGTCAGCTACGGCGGCGACACCTGCTTCCTGGGCTCCACCGACAGCGTCGACGTGACGGTCGACAAGGCAGCCAGCACCACTGCAGTCACGGTCGACCCCAACCCCTCCGTCTGCGGCCAGCCCGTCACCGTCTGCGCCACCGTCACCCCCGTCGCACCCGGCAGCGGCACACCCACCGG
>NZ_JBHVCT010000207.1:0-2092 GCF_042803195.1 Streptomyces sp. NPDC057428 | reverse complement strand
TCTGACCGCCCACACCCCAGCCGTTGACCACCGGTCACCGGCCGTCACCCCATGCCCGAAACCGTCACGCAACGCGGTCACGCTGAATGCTTACGATGAGGATCTCCTTTCCGAGGTCTTTGGCCTCGGCCTGCAGGGACTGGACGCGCTGGGCGGTGGAATGAAGCGCCCGTGCTGTCATCCGGTGTTCAAGGTCCTGGCCGGGGCGGTCCCGGATCTGAGCGCAGTGGGTGATCTGTGCTGGGCGCTTGAGTTTCCGCAGCTCGGCGCGGAGGTCGTCGGGCGCGGAGATGAACAGGGCCTTGAGCTGGTTGATCGCTGCCGTGGAGGCGAGGACCGCGCCCTGGCGGGTCGCGAGAAGAACGCGTAGTGCTTCGCGCTCACCGCGGAGCCGAGGCTGGATCAGGTGCTCGGTGGACAGGGCATCCTTTGCGGCGCGGATGGCGTCGAGCATGTCGGTCTTTCGTCCGCCCCGGTTGGCGGTCCGTTTGGGCCGACATACCTCGACGACGTGCTCGCCGACCTGGCTGAGGAAGGACGCCAGGCCGGCGCCGTAGCTGCCGATGCCTTCCAGAGCCCAGCAGCGGCGTCCCGGGACGCGCTCGCGGCCGAAGTCCAGCAGACGGCGGTACCCGCGGTCATTCGCCGGGGAGTCGGTGCTGGCCAGGACTGCCCGGATGGGGCTGACAGCTGCTGCGAGGGTGTCCCGGTGGGTATCAACGCCGATGACGCCGTCGACCTGTTCTGCGAGGATGGCCACTCGGTTGTTCCCCTTGATGGGCGGACGACTGTGGTCGGCGTCGGCCTGGATGGAGTCACCGCGTGGCAAAACTGTGATGAGTCACGCCGCAAGGCGGACAAGCTGCTGATCAAGCCAACGGGTGGGCCAGGTCGGCGCCGATGTCCGGCAGCATCCATCCCGGGCTGCAGGAGAACTCTCACAGTTATGTTTTTCGCGGTCCTGCAATGGGGCCGCTGGCCTCCGGGCCGGTATGACTGTGTCCCCCTGTCGAGGCATGACCTGGGGGGTGGTGTCAGTGCGCCGTGAGGCGCTGTGAACTCGTGCGGAGGTGAGAGACCGTCGCCATCGTCCCTGTCGCAGCAGGGTGATGAAGCTGGGGGCAGCCTGATCCGGGGGATGCCGGTGAGGGTGAGAGCGGCCCCGACAAAGCCGGGACGGGCCAGAACTGCCAGATGGTTCGGGTCCGGCAAGCGTGATGGAGAGGAGTACGAGAGGAACCAGCGTTTACGTCTCTCAACCCCCCGCCGGCTCAAACCTGTGCAGATATGGGCCGGATGCGGTGCGTCCTCGAACCGGGTGACCGGAGCGGGGAACTCCCAGGCGGGCTTTGACATGCCCGTCGGGAGGCCACGGTGAAGTGCTGCGGGGTAGCCGTGGCGAGGCCGCAGGGACAGAGCTGGGCTCCTACTCCGTCGAGCGAGTTGCAGTGAACACGGGAACCGTCCCGGCTCTCGCCCTCTGCCAGGGATCCGTCCTGGTGGATGGGCTGGGTTCATCGTCGGCCGATCGAGCCGGGACGGGGCGGAGCCGCCGTAGTACTCCGAGCGCGCGAGAGGCGCGTACATGGGGAAGGGCGGCAGCGGTATCGAGAAGGGAAGGAGGCTGTAATGCCGAAAGACGCACCGCTGAATGGTGGCGCCGCGTCTGTTGAGGACCCGGAAGGGTCCGATGGGCGGGTATCGGGGATGCAGACCAAGCTTCACCGTTGGGCGGCGGCCGATCCTGGCCGCAGGTTCGACGACCTGTTCAATTTCGTGCTCGACCCGATGACGCTGCGATATGCATTCAATCGGGTCGCTGGCAACAAGGGAGCCCGAACTGCGGGCATGGACGGCGTCACCGTCAACCATGTTGAAGAGCAGATCGGGGTCTTCCGATTTCTGGACGACCTGCGGACCAGTCTGAAGGATGGTTCGTTTCGACCCCAGCCGGTGCGGGAACGCAAGATCCCCAAGCCGGGGGGTTCCGGGAAGGTGGGTCTTCGAATTTAGTGGGGGTGCGATGGCGACGGGTGGGCTCGTCCGTCACCCTGCGTGAGGTTGTTGGGGTGCGGGCGCCCTGGATGCAAGG
>NZ_JBHVCT010000206.1:0-2152 GCF_042803195.1 Streptomyces sp. NPDC057428 | reverse complement strand
GCAGGCGTGGATCAACGACCCGGCCAAGCGCCGCGAACCCGCACCACAAACCTCATAGCATCACGACCGTCTCACTGGACTTGAAATCTTCCGAGGAGGGCTGATCGTCATGCATGCGGACTATCGTCTCAGGGCTCCAAGGGGACATCCGCACCGGTTTCCCTCACGCCCGTGCAGCAACGTCACCCACATAACTCACCTCTTAGTGGACGTTAAGTCCGATCTTCCTCGGTTCGTGATCGCTCGATCGTGTGACTGATCGCTTCGGGGGCCCGACGTTCGGCATGGACATGCTGGGATTCGGGTCATGGACAGAGAGCCGTATCCGAGCGACTTATCGGACGAGCAGTGGGCCTTGATCGAGCCGATGATGGCTGCTCGTGCGACTGGACCCTGAGCCGAAGTCGCTCGACGAGCTGCTCGACGAAGAGGACGCGCGGATCCGAGCGGAGCGGGGGGAGAACAGCATGGAGCGCGCCCTCACGCCGCACCTGCAGGAGCTCGCCGCCCGCCTGCAGAAGACGCTCGCGCAGTACGAGGAGGAGGACGGGGTCTGAGGAACATCCGTGTCAGATCGTGCGCTAAGGGTTCGCTGGACTGTTTGGCGCTTTGACCTGGGGTGATTGGGTGTCGGAGCCTTCGTGGGTCGTTGTTTTCGATCTTCGGAGAGCTGTTGTGGCGGTCGAGTTCCTGACGGATGAGCAGGCGGCACGGTACGGGTCGTACATGGACGCCGCCGTCACCCAGCTCCGCGCCGAGGACTTCGACGTCCGCGACGAGGGCGTCGCCCGCCTCTCCCCCGTTCGTGCGCCACCACGTGAACATGCTGGGTCGGTACTCGTTCCAGCTGCCAGAGATGCCCGACGGGTTGCGCCCCCTGCGCGACCCGGTCCGGGCCGAACAGGAGTGAACCGGCGGGCACGGTCGCCGGCGTGCGGAAGCGGCTTCTGCGGCTTCTGTCGTTTGTGAGCGCGTCAGGCTAGGGCGTCGAGAACCCTCTCCGAGGGGTCGGCCCGAGTCAGCTGGACCTGCTGCTCCACGTCCTCGAACCCGAGAGCGCGGTAAATGTGGATCGCGTGGTAACCGGGGTCGGCGACGATCACCAGTAGGCGGACATGCATCTGGTGCAATCCCCAGTGCCCGGCGTGGTGGACGACTGCCGATGCCAGGCCCTGGCGTCGGAACGAGGGGTGGGTCTCGACGCCCTGGAAGCGGGCCAGGCCCTGGCCATCGCTGAACAGACCGGCGCCCGCTCGCATGCGACCTTCGACGAAGGCCCCGATCCAAGCTCCGAAGCCAGCCTCGCAAAGTCTGCGGTGCTCCATGAACTTGCGCTCAAGAAACTGCCTGTGCTCGGCTGTCAGCGCGAACTGGTCATCGCAGTTGATGCGCAGGTCAAGCGCCTGTTCCCAGTCGTCGTCGCTGATCAGGGCCCGAATGTCAGCTTGCATGCGGGGCTGGCCCGGTGGCAGCAGCCTGGTGGCGGTCAGGACGGTATTCACCTCGGCGGTGACCCCGAGGTCCGCGAGTTCACCGGCTTCTCCGCAGTCTCCGTCGGTGTTGTCCACCCCGAGTGCGAGGTGGGCCGCCTCGGGGAACGCGTTGGTGAACAACTCCGACAAGCGACGGGCGTCGCCGCTGCGGGGTGCGGACTTGAGCAACAGGAAGTTTCCCCACCAGAACCCCGGGTTGGCCAGAGTTCTAATCACGACGTGCGAGTCGAGTTCGGTGATGTTGGAGCCTGCCATAGTCCGCAGCATCAGATCGGTTCGATAGCCCAGCGAGATCACGTTCACGAAGGTGATCGTATGGAGGAGAGCCGAAAGCGCAAACGACTTTTTCCCAACAGCCCCCAGCCCCAGCTCGGCGGCGTACGCGGTGCTCGACTGATCGAGCAGCGCGCGGACCTGACCGTAGGACAGCCGAGCAAGCCCAGTGTCGGGGCACAGGTCCCGGGCGGGGCCGACGCCCCGTCAGCCACCCACCAGGCCGACGAAGGCGGCCGCCTGGCCGGGCCCTTCTGTCTGTTCCTGGCGGTCAGGGCCCTGTTCTCGTATGGGTGCGGATCCTTCTGGGGGAAGGTCGTTGATCAGGCGCCGAGTTGGTAGTCCCGCTGGTCGGGGTAGGTGCGCTGGTGCTCGCGGGTGTGGTG
>NZ_JBHVCT010000205.1:0-2175 GCF_042803195.1 Streptomyces sp. NPDC057428 | reverse complement strand
AGTCACTTTCGGCCCATGCAGCATCACCGAACCCGCTGACCAGGCACTTCGCCGCATCGGACCCTCTAGACCAGCCGAATTACGCGGAACGCAGGCCTCAGCCCCGACACCTACGAACGCCGACACCACAACGCTAAACTCACGCTCGCCGCGTGACCGATAACCGCGTGCCCACCTTCATGGGGGAAGGCCCGCCCGACGAGCCGGCAGGGGCATCGTCACCGCTAACCATGCACGTGGTCGTTAAGGTGGTTGGCGCGGACTACTGGCGGGCGGCCGCCGTGACCGCATGTGCGACGGCCGCACGGTCGGCCCGGACGCTCGCGACGTTGCCGCCGTCGTCCGCGACCGCGGTCCCGCCCACAAGCACAAAGCGCACCTTCGGGTGCTCGGGCGCCGCCAGCCGGGCCGCCGCCACTTCTTCCTCGCCTGAGGCCAGGACGACTTCACAGGACCGCTGAAGCATCCCGTTGAGGAATGGCGTCGCGCTGCCCACCGTCTGCTCTCCAGTCACCGGCGTGTAGCTGACCCGGGCGTGTGTCTCGGCGGAGGCGTCGCGCATGCCCTGCCAAACCACAGCGCCCCCGGTCCCCGCAGTGATGCCAGACTCACCAGTGAGCAGGCAGACGTCGGTTTCCGTGTAGGGCCGGGCGCGGCTGTCGGGGATCGGCGGCCGGCGGTCATTGCTTCCGGTCACAGCGATGACGCCGACCACCGTGGCGGCCACCGCACAAGCAATGGCCGCGTAGGTGAGGTCGCGGCGGCGCAGGATGCGCAGGGCGTGCGCGAACAGGCGGCGCGGATCGTGTGGGGAGGGCTCGCCGCGCCTGGCCTTGGCGCGCGCGGCGGCCTGCCCCTGCCGGGTCTTCGTACTGCTCATGTGTTCACTGCCTGTGCTGCCGGAGGGAACGGTGCTGCGTGGGAGTGGGTCAGCCGACGATCGCGACGGGGCCGTCCCACGCGTCACGGTCGACCGTGATGGTGTAACCGCCGCGCGATTCCTTGCTGTTGACCATGTACTGGTGGCCGCGGCTGTGGTTCGTGTACAGCGACTTGGACCACGGCCAGTCGGAGGTGGTGGTGTTCGCCTTGTCCCACTTGGCATACCAGAGGTTGCCGGGAAGGTTGGTGCGGTCCGTGGCGGTCGCGATCGCGGCGGCGCTGGAGCTGGAGAATCCGTAGTAGCCGGCGCGGTAGGTCTTGTCGTGCAGGACCTTGTCGAAGGCGCGGACATAGGAGAGCACGGCCTTGTTGCAGGACGCGTTCTTGATGTCGTACGGCTCCATGTCCAGGTACAGCGCGCTGCCCGCCTTCATTCCGAGGGCGGCAGCCTTGGCGACGGCGTCCTTGCCGTCGGCGGAACCGAGCGTGGCGGCGTTCGCCGTCGTCATCTTCTCGTTACGGGTGCCGCTCTGGCACGGCGGCTGGGCACCCACGTAGAGCGGGATGAGCTTCCATCCCTGGGAGTTCACGGTCTTGACCCAGGAGGCGGTCAGGTTGGGCTGGGAGCAGCCGCGGTTCTTGCCCCCGATGTACACGGCGGCGGCGCCGTAGAAGCCGGTGTGCCAGGCTTTCATCGCGGCGGAGGACGGCGCGGTGCAGGCGTCGAAGGCACGGCCCGTGAACGTCTTCTGCGCCGGCCACGCCGTGGTCGCCGAGGCGTTGGTCGCGGCGAACGCTCCCCCAGCGGCCACGACAACACCGGTGGCACCCCAGGCCAGGTAGCGGTTGCGCTTGGAAAGCCTGTGGCTCTTGGACTTGGACATGCTGAATTCCCCACCCCTGATTTACTGAGCTTGCTACTACTGCACGATCCGGGTCGCTTCGGCTGTACCGCGCTTGAACCTCGTGAGCGCACCGAAAGATACCCGGCTGCTCCACAGCGTTCGGACAACCTGGCCCCTTGATCCCGCCAAGCTTCACCCAAGACCGCGCAAAGGACCCTCACGGACGGGCCGAAGCAACATCCCGCAGCTGGCATGCTGCCCACCCCTCTTGCTGTGACCCGCCCCCGAGCGACAGCGAGAAACCCCCGCCAGGGGACGCTTCAATCTTGACATGGGGATCGCGACCATTCACCCGGGCCTTGACCCCGGATGTTGGACACACGAGACACTGGATCCTGAGGATCTGAGAACGGACATCTCGTGGTCATGAAGAACTACCCGCCGCAGT
>NZ_JBHVCT010000204.1:0-2202 GCF_042803195.1 Streptomyces sp. NPDC057428 | reverse complement strand
ACCATCGTCAGGGGTCCCGTCGTGCGTCCAGACCCTCCCACCAGCACAAATCACCCCTTGACAGCCCCGCCGATCAGCAAACTTCGCGGTCTTGGTCCTTGACGGCACACAGATACAGCTTGCCCTCGCCGGTTGCGTGCTCGGTGATGTCCGTCAGCCACAACCGGTTCGGCCCGGCCGCGGTGAAATCCCGCCGCACCAGATCGTCATGGACAGGCGGCCCGGCCTTGGCGTTCTTCCCACGGCCCGTGCGCTTACCGAAGGCACTCCACCAGCCGTTGTCCCTGCAGATCCGCCAGGCGGTCCGCTCAGCCATCGACTCACCGGCCGCCCGGGCCTCGTCGAGGAGGAAGCGGTGGCCGAACTCGGGATCGTCGCGATGTGCGTCGAAGCAGAGCGTTCGCCCGGTATGCCTCGGCGAGCTCGGAAACGGTGACCGGTGAGGCCAGCCACCGGTAGTAGGGCTGGCGGGCCAGCCCGAGCACCCGGCACGTCACCGCCACCGGCACCCGGCCAGGGGCAGCGGCGGCGGCCAGCTCGCGGACGAGCGGGTACATCATTTTGACGGCAGGTTCGCCTGCGACAGATACGCCGCGACCCTGCGCAGCACCTCGTTCTCCTGCTCCAGGAGCTGGATGCGCTTCCGGGCCTCGCGCAACTCGGCCGACTCACCCGGCCCCGGCGCGGGCTTGGCGCCGCCCTCGTCGGTGTCGGCTCGGCGCAGCCACTTCGACAGCGTGATCGGGTGGACGCCGAAGTCGGCGGCGATCTGTTCCAGCGTGACGCCGGGCTCGCGGTTGCGCGCGACCCGCACGACGTCCTCGCGGAACTCTTTCGGATACGGCTTGGGCACTGCAACATCCTTCCAGGCCGCCTCTCAGCAAGCCAGGTCAGGTGTCACCTATCCGTGCAGCAGTCCCCCACACCCACCTGGCGAGGTACTTAATAGGAGATAAAGGGCAACTCGCCTACATTAAACGCCCTCTGAGAGCACGCCATGTGCAAAGCACAAGAAAGCGGCTCGCGACGCCCTAGACGCGACGCTGCTTGCGCTTGTCGAGGCCACACGATCGATGATGAGGCCCGAAGACGACGTCGCCCCAGAGGCGCCGGCGCAGCGCTGGCGGTTGTGGCGAGCGGTCTGACTCACGCGAACTGCATCAGGTGGCACCAGTTGCCCGGGCTCACCGGCTTCGCACTCCACCGGCGCCGAGACCTCGACGCCGTGACCGCCGGCACACTTATTCACACACTCCCACGCACGCACACACACGGCCTCACTGGTGCGTAGACCTGCATCTTTACTGTCAGAGCCCCAAACTCCCTCACCTTGAGATGCAGGTACTGCAGTCGGCACGAGGAAGCGCAAGAAGACCAGCATCCCTCTACGAGCCGAGATTCACTAATTCACACACTTCCACGCACACACACGTGCACGCGGACGTGATCACACCCCCTCTCTCCCTCCATCTTGCACTCTCTCCTATTCTCGCATTTACCTTTTCGCTTACATGCACCCGTGCCTCATCTCGCTCGACCGTCTTTACTTAAGCGCGCCATCACCTTCTTGCTTCACTCCTAACGTCCCTATGTGCGCAGCCCCATACGCACTCCGGCCCTTACGTTCAGTCGTGCGTCGCTTCCTGCAACCGCTCGTTCACCCATCCGTCCGACCGTCTTTTCGGACGCCCTTTCTTTGCCTCTCTCGTCCAACTTGCTCTACGCACACTCGGACGCTCTCTTGGTCGGCTTTACTACAGCTCTACGGCTCATACGCACTCCCGGGCGCACATTCCTTGCTGCGTGATTGCTTCCGATCTTGCGCACGTCCCTCGCTGCTTACGCTTTTGCGTTCAGCCCCTACCGCTTACTTCACTCCGCACACCGCTTCCCACCCCCTGCCGTCCTTGTCCACGTCGGCTCGCGCGCGCCTGCGGCCGTACGGCGACAAAGCGTCCCCCACAGGCAAACGAGCTGGCGCACTCTCGCAGCCGCCTTCTCCTCTGCGGGCTTTCGTCAACTCCTCACCCGGGTGTGGCGCACTAGCCGACGCGCGCCCGGACTCCGCCCGCCACGTGCCTCCTCTGCGATGTGCTAGCGCACCCACCCTTACGACCTCGGGGGAAATTGAGATGCGGGCGTGCTGGCCTGGCGGTTCGGCTGGTGGGTGATCAGCAGGCGGTGTCGCGGACGAGGACGAGC
>NZ_JBHVCT010000203.1:0-2234 GCF_042803195.1 Streptomyces sp. NPDC057428 | reverse complement strand
CTGGTGACCAGAACGACAAGAGCCGTATGACGAGAGATCGTCACGTACGGATCTGTGAGGGCCGAGGGGTGAGATTCCCCTCGGCTACTCGGCGGTCTTGACGTAAAGCTGGGCGGTTCCCGTCAGATTTTGATCACGGTGACCCGTGTCCCGCGGAGGGGGTGAGGTCCTCCGGGTCGGAGGTCAGCACGGTGGTGGGACCCGGGGCGGCGAGTGCGGCCGCGGCGAGTATGGCGTCGATGGCGTACTTGCGGCCGTGGTGCCCGGCGTCGGTGAGAAGTGTGGCGGCGTGCCGGGCGAGCGGCTCGGTGACCGGTTCCACGACCAGTCGGGAGAGGGTCCACTCCAGGGCGGGCGGTTGATCCGCGGGTGGATGACCTCGACCAGGGTGGCCGCGGAGGTGATGACCCGGAGATCATCTGCGCGGGCGAGGGCGAGCCAGGCATTGACCGTGCGGTGGCGGGACGGCCTTCGCCAGCCCTTCGCCGTCCAGGGGAAGGAAACCGCCCGGGACTGCGGGGGACGTGTGGGTCACGCGGCGTCCGCCCGGCCCGAGCCCTGCTGTCGCCGGGCCTGGTTGAGCTCGTCGCGCAGGGCTCGGATCTCCTCGTCGGTGACGGGGCCGTGTTCCGCCTCCGCGACGGCGATGAGCTCGTTGAGATTGTCGCGCTGGTACTCCTGGTTGGGATGCTGCCCGGCCTGCGCGATCAGGTAAGTCTCGGTGACCTCTGGGCGCCCTCGACGTCCGGGCAACTGATGCGTCACTGCCTGCCGCCCCGGGTGATATGTGACGCTCCTTTGACGCTGATGGTGCGCGTATCGGGACGAGATGGTGAGACGTATACCGGTTCCGGCGCCTGCCTCGGGTGGACGACGCCGGCAAGCAGGACCAGGAGCGGCCCGTACCAACTGCCGCTTCGGCATTCGGTTGATTGGGGCTGCGGGCCACGTCAACGACGACGGATCGCTCATCGACCTGTGCCTGGACCCCGCGTTGTTCAGCGTGTGGGGATGAGGCAGGACGGACGTGCCGAGCGGCACCCAACGCGGTCGTGGTGATCACTCCGGCGCTGAGCGGCGGCAGCTGCGCGAGTACGGTCTGCGCCGTGCGGATGGCGAACCAACACAGCCGGTACGGCCCCGGCCGTCCGGAAACGAGAACGAACCGGGGCGCGGACACGCCCCGGTTCGGATGTGGCCCGGCTCCCGCGGTCCTCCGCGCGGTCACCGGTGCCCGGTCAGGGAAGGACCGGGAAGAGGACGAGCGTCAGCGGTGCGGTCGCGGACGACGGGGCGTGGCAACTCGTCCCCGCGAAGGACGCGGTGTAGCTCGTCGCCGTGACCACCGTGCTGGAGACCGGCAGTGCCGGCGGGGCCAGTGTCGCCACCCCGCTGGCGTTCGTGAGCGCGGTCCCGAGGACCATGGGCCCGAGCGGCGTGTTCGCCCGGAAGGTGACCAGTTGCCCGGCGAGCGGAGCGGCACTGGAGGTGACCTTGAGCGTGGCGGTCATCGACGGGATGACGAACGTGCCGTTCGCCCTCACGCGGATCTGCGCCGAGCCCGCCGTCAGCGTCGTGGGAGCCCGGTTCACGGTCAGGTTCGCCGTAGCCGCGGAGGGACTGCTGCAGGTGCTTCCGCCGTAGACGGCGGTCACGGTCCCGCTGCTGCCCGCGGTGGTGGTGACGCAGGCACTGCCACCGGCGTTGAGTGCGACGGTCTGGACGAACCCGCCCGGGCCGGTGAAGGTGACCGTTCCGGTCGGGGTGCCGCTACCCGGTGCGACGGCGGTGACCGTGGCGCAGTACGTCACCGGCCGGCCACAGATCACGGGGTTGGGACTGACCGTGAGTACGGTCTTGGTCGGGGCGTTGTTCACCGTCGCGCCCGCGGTCCCCGTCGATGTGGTGAAGCACGCGCTGCCGTTGTAGACGGCCGTGACCGTCCCACTGGCGAGGCTGCTGGTGGTGATGCAGGCGGTGCCGGCGGCGTTCAGCGGGACGGTTGTGTTGAGTCCGCCGGGGCCGGTGAAGGTGACGGTTCCGGTGGGTGTGCCGCTGCCGGGTGCGACGGGGGTGACGGTGGCGCAGACGGTGACGGGCTGGCCGCAGACGGAGGGGTTGGGGTCGACCGTGACTGCAGTGGTGCTGGCCGCCTGGTTGACGGTGACGGGTGCGGTGCCCGTGGACGTGGAGACGCATCCGCTGCCGTTGTAGACGGCTGTGACGGTGCCGGT
>NZ_JBHVCT010000202.1:0-2247 GCF_042803195.1 Streptomyces sp. NPDC057428 | reverse complement strand
CCCACACGCTCAGCAGGGACCGGCAACGTGCCCTCACGGAACCAGCGATACGCGGTCTGTCGATGCACACCGTTCGCTTCCGCCCACTCCGTAAGGTTCATAAGCAAGATCGTAACATTGCTCGAGTGTTCTAACACTCACTCAATCGACCATAGGGGCGCACAGCTGCCCACCCCTGGTCGGACCGCTGCCTGATGGATCTGGCGCCGGACGGGCAGCATTTCATGACCGTCGACCACGGGCAGACGGACATGGCCTTCCACCGCCACCCGAGCGGGGACCTGCTCTTCACCCTCCCCGTCGAGGCCTTCGGTCACGACCCGGACGAGACTTTCGTCGAGTGGAGCGGCGGTTACCTGACCGAGGACACGGCCATCGGCACTCTCGGCGGTGAGACCGAGGACGGAGAGGAGTGGTTCCGCCACTACCTGATCGACGTGAACTCGGGCACAGTCAGCGGTGAGATCGCCGTCGAGGCGGCCCACCCGTACGACTTGGCGCCGCTGGGTGACGGCTCCTGGCTCATCGAGGGCCCTGTTCGTAGGGTCCCGGGGGCACCTCCGTCCGCACCGCCGCACCAGGCAGGTTGACGGAGTTCGCTGACAGAAAACGATGAGCCCGAACCGTGCCGAGATGGCCATCCGCGGCGACCGGAGGGATGGTGCCAAACACACGCAGACCGCCGTGCATGGGCAGTGGGTGGCTACTGCTCGCTGTTTCGTAAGCGAGAGGCTGGTTTCCGCAGGTATCGCGCACGTGCCTCGTACCGCACACACGACACACGGGTGCGGGCGCCGGATCAGTGGTCCGACCGGCGACGAATGGCAAGCTGCGCTATATGCCAGATCATGCACGCCCCTCCGTTCCCTCGTCCCTCCGCAGCGCCCGCACCCGCTCCGCGATGAGGGGCAAACCCGCGCGGACCGCGGTCGCGTGCGTGGCGGTGGCCTTGCTTGCCACCGCCGCCGTCGGCTGCGGAGACGACAGCGGAGGCGGGGCTTCCCCCGCCTCCAGCGCAGCCGTTCCGCCCTCGGCGACCGAGGGCCCCGTCTCCTCCCAGCCCGCCACGCCGACCGGTACCGCGACGTCTCCCGCCGAGTCGAGGCCCGCGTCCACGCCGCCACCGAGCGGCGGAGTGGCGGCAGCTGACCGCTGCACCGTCGGCCAACTGAAGCCGCGTCTGGGCCCCGCCGACGCGGGGGCGGGCAACATCCGGTTCGACCTCCAGCTCAGCAACGAGGGCAAGGCACCCTGCGCGCTGCAGGGTTTTCCGGGCGTCTCACTGCTCCGGGGCGACGGCAGCACGATCGGCGTGCCCGCCACCCGGGAGGGAGGCCAGGGCACAGCGGTGAAACTGGCGCCCGGCGAAAGCGCGCACGCCACACTGCGCACCGTCAACAAGGGCATCAAAGGCCCGGACTGCTGGTCGGCACCCACCCTGCTCAAGGTGTTCCCGCCCGGACTCAAGGACGCCCTCACCCTGCGTTCGTCCACGCCGGTCGTCTGCGGTGACACGTTCACTGTGACGGCGCTCCGGTCCCAGTAGTCCGTCGTGGCCGGACAGCACGATGACCAGGGCCCGGCCGACGTCGAGGCGGACAAGGCAGGGCCCTCCGTGAGCTTCGTGCGGTATGCCGGGCCCAGGCCAGCCACGGGTTGTCGGGCCGGGCATGGGGTCGCTGGCATGCGGTCGGGCGGCACAGAGGAAACGGCCGCCGGTACGTCAACGTGGTCGTGCGCGGATGACCTGGAGAACTTCCGGGTCAAGGGTGTCTACAGCGAAGCTCTCGTCCGCAGCCTCAACGGCTACGATCACGACCCCGCCGCCCCGCGGACCCCGTGGACTCGCGAGCGGGCCCAGAGCTGGGCGGACGGCCCAGAACGACCTCCGGGAGGGCATCGTTGTCGACGGCCGACGTCACCCGCAGGTCTCCGTTCCCAACCCTCCGCCGGCAGAGCTCCAGGTCGGCGGTGAAGTCCTGCACCTCGCCCAGAACGGCACCGGGGGACCCCACTACAGTCGCAAGCCCCCTCCCGTGGAATGGGTCCCCAAGACCTGAGACGTGGCGGTCGAACGTGTGGGTCGGGAAGGTGACGTCGCTGGGGGGAATTGCGTGACCGTCGACACCCCGGACCCGGACCCCGAAAAAAGGGCTCTCCTGCCGTATGTGTGGGTCACTCTGTAGCAACTTGACGGCCGGGGAGGGTGGGTTTGTCTCCGGCGAGGGTGAGCATGACGAGGGCGAT
>NZ_JBHVCT010000201.1:0-2373 GCF_042803195.1 Streptomyces sp. NPDC057428 | reverse complement strand
ACCCTGTACCGACTCAGGGGCGTGCCTCCCACTGCCGATGCGATGTTCGACGCCCTGGACGCGGACCAGTTGGAACTGGGAGCTCACGCTCCCGGACCGTCTAGAGGTCGTAGTACAGCTCGAACTCGTGCGGGTGCGGGCGCAGCTGGATCGGGGCGATCTCGTTCGTGCGCTTGTAGTCGATCCACGTCTCGATCAGGTCGGGCGTGAAGACGCCACCGGCCTGGAGGTACTCGTGGTCGGCCTCCAGGGCGTCGAGGACCGCGGGCAGCGAAGTCGGGACCTGCTGGACGCCCGCGTGCTCCTCGGGGGCCAGCTCGTAGAGGTCCTTGTCGATCGGCTCCGGCGGCTCGATCTTGTTCTTGACACCGTCGAGGCCGGCCATCAGCAGGGCCGAGAACGCCAGGTACGGGTTCGAGGACGGGTCCGGCGCGCGGAACTCGACGCGCTTGGCCTTCGGGTTGGAGCCCGTGATCGGGATGCGCATCGCGGCGGAGCGGTTGCGCTGCGAGTAGACCATGTTGACCGGGGCCTCGAAGCCGGGCACCAGGCGGTGGTAGGAGTTCACCGTCGGGTTGGTGAAGGCGAGCAGCGAAGGGGCGTGCTTCAGGATGCCGCCGATGTAGTAGCGCGCCATGTCCGAGAGGCCCGCGTAGCCCTGCTCGTCGTAGAACAGCGGCGTACCGCCCTGCCACAGCGACTGGTGCACGTGCATGCCCGAGCCGTTGTCACCGAAGATCGGCTTCGGCATGAAGGTCGCGGTCTTGCCGTTGCGCCAGGCGACGTTCTTCACGATGTACTTGAAGAGCATCAGGTCGTCGGCCGCGGCGAGCAGCGTGTTGAACTTGTAGTTGATCTCGGCCTGGCCGGCGGTGCCGACCTCGTGGTGCTGGCGCTCGACCTGGAGGCCGTTCTTGTCCAGCTCCATGGAGATCTCGGCGCGCAGGTCGGCGAAGTGGTCGACCGGCGGCGTCGGGAAGTAGCCGCCCTTGTAGCGGACCTTGTAACCCCGGTTGTTCTCGACCGCACCGGTGTTCCAGGCGCCGGCCTCGGAGTCGATGTGGTAGAAGCTCTCGTTCGCCGACGTCTGGAAGCGGACGTTGTCGAAGACGTAGAACTCGGCCTCGGGGCCGAAGTAGGCGGTGTCGGCGACACCGGTGGAGGCGAGGTAGGCCTCGGCCTTCTTGGCCACGTTGCGCGGGTCACGGCTGTACTGCTCGCCGGTGATCGGGTCGTGGATGAAGAAGTTGATGTTCACGGTCTTGTCGCGGCGGAACGGGTCGACACGAGCCGTCGACAGGTCCGCGCGGAGCGCCATGTCGGACTCGTGGATGGCCTGGAAGCCGCGGATCGACGAGCCGTCGAATGCCAGTTCCTCGGACGGGTCGAAGGACGCCGCGGGGATCGTGAAGTGCTGCATCACACCCGGCAGGTCGCAGAACCGGACGTCGACGAACTTGACGTCGTTGTCGGCGATGTACTTCTGGACTTCGTCGGCGTTCTGGAACATCCAACTCCTCCTACTCCCGACCCGGGAAAGGGCGGGGTTGCAGCTCGTCTGTGTGGCCAGTGCGGTGGCACACGCTGGACCCGACCTTAGGCAGAAGGGATTTCTCCAGCATGACCCATTTGTTTCGCACAAGTTAACCAGCCCGGTTGCCCGTGGCACCTCGGCGACGTGTTCCGTGCCCCGCCCGGCCAGGTGCAAACGCGGGCGCAGTACCGTGGTCGGGTGGACAACAGGCAAGCAATCGGATCGTGGCTCTCGGGGCCGCGCGCGGCGGCCGAGGAGATGGGCGCCGACTTCGGTTACCGGGGCGAGCGCCTCGGTCTGCCCCGGGAGGGCCAGGGGGCGATCGCCCCGCTCGGCCGACGTTTCGGGGCCCTCTTCATCGACTGGATCGTGTGCATGGTGATCGCATACGGCCTGCTCGCTCGCGGTGACCAGCAGGCGGCGGGGAACTGGGCGCTCGGCGTCTTCCTCGTCATGAGTCTGCTGACGGTCACGACCGTCGGTTCCACCCCGGGCAAGCGGATCATGGGCCTGCGGGTCGTCGCCGAGGACGGCGGGCGGCTCGGGACCGTGAGGGTCGTCCTGCGGAGCGTGCTCCTCCTCCTGGTCATCCCGGCCATCGTCTGGGACCGCGACAGCCGGGGCCTGCACGACCGGCTGTCGCGCGCCGTACAGGTCCGCATCTGACCGTCCGCATGCCGGACACCCGGCGCACGGCACCCCGCGCGTACACCGGGGGCCCCGGACCGGTCGTCGCGCGAACGTCGGCGGCTGGACCGGTCGTCGCCGCGCCAGGCGGCGGAGGCGTCGAGCACGTGACAGCGAAACGGCGTGGCCCCGGACGAGAAATCGTCCGGGGC
>NZ_JBHVCT010000200.1:0-2420 GCF_042803195.1 Streptomyces sp. NPDC057428 | reverse complement strand
GGGCCCAGGAAAGCTTCACAACTCACCTAACCCGTGCGGTCCTTCTCATGTCACGGCCCGACCGGGACGATCACTAATTCCCCCAAGGTCGTTAGTACGGAGTGGATGTAGGTCAGCGTCAGCGGGGAGAGCAGCTTGTGCAGCACTGGCCGGTGGCGCAGCAGTGGGGCTGGTCGCGCCGGGCGTCGATGCTGCGGGAGCAGGACTGGCAGGTGATGCGGAGCTGGTTGAGCCAGGTACGGATGTCCTTGGCGGTGAGCTTGCTGAGCTTCTTCTTGCCCAGGCCGGTTAATAGTGGTCGCGGGCCTGGATGATCTCCAGGCCGCCGGAGTCGGTGACGCGGTAGACCAGCCGGTGTTCCTGCGTGATGCGGCGGGACCACCAGCCGGACAGGTTCCCTTTCAGCGGCTCGGGCTTGCCCCTGCCTTCGAAAGGGGTCCGCTTGATCTCCTTGATGAGGGCATTGACCCTGCGGAGCGTCTTGCGGTCGGTGTCGGCCCAGTGGGTGTAGTCCTCCCACCCGTCGTCCGAGAACGACGTCTTCACGCGTCCTCCGTGTCGATCAGGCCTCGGACGGTGCCGCGTCCGGCGTCCATCTGCTCGATGGAGCGCATGAGGCGGGCGGCGTTGCGGGGGGAGCGCATCAGGTACATCGTCTCCTCCCAGGCGTTGTAGTCCTCCTCGGACATGATCACGACGGTGCCCGCCTTCGACGTGACGCGCTCGGGCGCATGGTCTTCGGTGACGCGACGGATCAGACCGAAGAAGTCCTTCCGCGCTTCACTTGCGTTAATGGTCATGGGTTCCTCCCGTACATGTCGCCAGCCCCTCTACTGAAACGTACTTAAAACAGTACCATAAGTGTACAAAATTCGGTACGGTGAAAGTTCTGGCCTTGCATCTGCCTGAGCTGTTCAGAGTTTCTTTACTTGATCAAGGCGGCCCGCTGACGCGGGCCGCGCGCTCCGGCGGTCGGCGACCGCCGCCCGCTCCTGTCTGCCGCCCCGCTGGCGACGGCCGACGACTGCTCGGCGCACAGAGCCTGGGAGCGTAGGCCGGACTACCAATCGGAAGCCCCGGTCCGACCGCTCAGCAGCAGAATGGCCGGGCACCTGAGAGGCCACCCGGTGGGCTCGCGCCGTCCCGGACGCCCATGCTTGCTGCCTGGCTGGGGGCCGTGACGATGGAGATAACTGGGCTGATGCCGGTGCGGGGCTGAGCGAGACGCACGTGGCGGGTGGTCGGTCGGCGCGCCCGCCGTCGTGGCTGACTTTCTGTGGCAGAGGCCAGAACCCCCACAGTCATGGGCACGGCACGCGCGGAGGGCCCGTCCCTGCCGGGGCTGACGAGGACGGGGGAGCCTCGAACGGTTGCGCCCGGCAGGGACGGGAGACGGGTGGGTCAGCGCGGTGCGGCGCCTGGGCGAGCGAGTCAGGTCACGTCTGGCGCCAGGCCCGCCAGGGGCGGGTGATGATCTCCCGGTAGGTGTGGTGGGACGGGTTCTGGCCGCAGTGCCGCAGTACCCAATCCTGCGGTTCGGCGAAGTCCTCGCTTGTCGGCGAGGCCTCTCCGTCCACGGCGCACTGCATCGCGTACAGGACCGGCTCCGCGTCCGGCTCGCGGTCGGGCAGGAGCGTCCAATTCTCGTAGCGCAGGACCGAGCGCTGGGTCACCGTCCCCACCTCCGGTTGGCCACGGCCACCTTCGCGCTCAACTCCTCCGTCGGAGTCGGCGTACGTACGTCCTCTGGCGGCACGTCCCACCCCCGGCCACCGCACGGCGGCCGAAGCTGAACGCACGGCCCCACATGCCCCATCACCAGCGTCAACGCCTACGCAGCACCCGTGTGGCACCTTCGCCGTCACGAGACAGGCGGCATGTTCGACACCTACGCCGACAGCTTCGACGCCGTGTGGGCGACCGCAACCCCCGTACGAGAGGAAGGCTGACCGTGGCCCGCACCGAGTACTACGACGACCCCAACACGCCCAAGCCGAACAGCATGGTCGTCGCCGCTTCCGCCGTCGTCACCGACGACCACGGGCGCATCCTCCTCCAGCGCCGCCGCGGCAACGACCTATGGGCCCTGCCCGGAGGCGGCATGGACCTCACCGACTCCCTGCCCGGCACAGCCGTCCGCGAGGTCAAAGAGGAGACCGGCCTCGACGTAGAGATCACCGGCCTGGTCGGCACCTACACCGACCCGAAACACATCATCGCCTACACCGACGGCGAGGTCCGGCGACAGTTCAACGTCTGCTTCACCGCCCGCATCACCAGCGGCCGGCTGGAGATCTCCGATGAGTCCACCGAGCTCCGGTTTGTACGCAAACATTCAGCGGGTAATCGGAGCGTGATGGTTTCCGGCGTTGGATGACTGGCCGTCACGGTGGGAGCGTGGTGGAAGCGGGATGCGGTGT
>NZ_JBHVCT010000199.1:0-2429 GCF_042803195.1 Streptomyces sp. NPDC057428 | reverse complement strand
GGCCCCACACGCTCAGCAGGGACCGGCAACGTGCCCTCACGGAACCAGCGATACGCGGTCTGTCGATGCACACCGTTCGCTTCCGCCCACTCCGTGAGGTTCATAAGCAAGATCGTAACATTGCTCGAGTGTTCTAACACTCACTCAATCGACCATAGGGGCGCACAGCTGCCCACCCCTGGCACACCCTCCCCCACCGGATTGGACCGGCACACCCATGGCACGACTGATCCCGCTCGTCCTGATAGCCCTCGCCCTGTGGTTCTGGCTGCGGGCGAGGAAGAAGACCGCCGCGTACATGGACTCCTACGAATCGCCGCCCCGCGGGGCGGGTGAGCGTGACGAGCGCCGCGACCCCCCGGGCCCGGCCGCCTGAGACGCTTCCGTCCCCGGCCTCCCGGCGCCACCATGCCCGGCACCCGCCCCGTTCGGGGGTGGGGTCAGGCGGCCAGCCGGACCGCGCCCCTGGGCATCCGGGCCGTGGGCGTGCGGCCGGGCGGGCTGGTAACTTGACCCCATGACGGTGGCATTGATCGACTCAGGGTTTGGCCTCCTTTCCACCGCTGGCTGGCTTCGGCACCTCGCCCCGGAACTCGATCTGCTTCTGCTTCTGGACCCCGACGGCGCCCCCTGGGGACCGAGAACAGCCTCCTTCGTGACGGACCGTCTGTTCAGTACCGCTCAATTGGCGGTCCGGCGGGGCGCGGAGGCCATCGTGATTCCCTGCAACACCGCCACCGTCACCGCGATAGACGCTCTGCGCGAGACGTTCGAGCCGCGTGTGCCCGTGATCGGAACCGTGCCCGCCGTGAAACCGGCCGCGGCAACCGGCCAGGGCATCGCCGTGTGGGCAACCGTCCGGACCACGTCGAGTGACTACCAGGACCGTCTGATCGCGGACTTCGCGAACGGTAGGCCTGTAGCGCGTGTCGCATGCCCGGGTCTGGCCGAGGCGATCGACCACGGTGACATGGCCGCAGCAGCGGAAGCGATCGCCGATGCAGCCGAGCGAACCCCCCAGAATTGCGCCTCCGTGGTGCTGGGATGCACGCACTATCCCCTGGTGGCGCCGGAGATTCTGCAGAGCTTGCCCGTCGGAACCACCCTGTACGACAGCGCGGAGGCGGTCGCCCGCCAAACACTGCGGCGATTGGACCGAAGCGGGGACTCGCACAGCACCGTGGGCTCCATCGACGTGGTACTCAGCGGTCGCCGCGGAAACCTCCCAACAGGCGCCCACGCCTACCCCGTGGGCCGCGCCCTCGCCACCGCAGCGCGGGTACCCCGCGAGATTCTCATCTCCGCCACAACTCGCTCCCCGATGGCTGCTCCAGCGATCTGACCAAGCCACGGATCCCCTGCACCTTCTCGGTCAGGCGTACAACACTCCGTTCGCGGCAGGCTGTTTCGCGACAGGGCTCCCCACCGCGCCTATCTGCGCGGTCTCTAAGCTTGACGTTTAACCTCGCAGGTCACCCGACCTGCTGATCTGCGGTCCTTCTCGGGACATCAGGGGCGGCCGTTCTCCACGCTTCGAGATGTCGAGTCACGAAGCACGAGAGAACGGCCGCTGCTCATGAGTTTCCCTGCCGTGCCGCCCGCGAGCGAGGCGTTGGACGTCTTGTCCCGCTTTCGGGTTGAGTTCTACGAGAGCCTGTACGCCCGCGCGGACGTGCTCTTCGAGCTGACCGACGCGGTGCTGTGCACCGATGGCCCGGTCAAGACACTGGTCGAGCTCTCCCTCGCGCATGAGATGCGGCGCGGGCACGGCGCCCTGTACGCGGCTCTGGACAAGGGCTGGTGCGAACCGGCCCGCATGCGCCGGGCGCTGGCCGACCTCCCGCTGCCCCGCATCACCGACGGCCGCATCGCCTTGGCGGTGGACGTCTCCAACTGGCTGCGTCCCGACGCGAACACCAGCCCTGACCGGCTCTTCTGCCACGTCCACGGCCGCCGAGCCGACCGCAGCTGCGACCAGCTGATCCCGGGCTGGCCCTACTCCTTCGTCGCGGCCCTCGAATCGGGACGCACTTCCTGGTGCGCCCTGCTGGACGCCGTCCGCCTGGGGCCGGCCGACGACGCCACCGCGGTCACCGCCGCCCAGCTGCGCGAAGTCGTCACCCGCCTCATCACCGCAGGCCACTGGAGCAACGGCGACCCCGACATGCTGATCGTGATGGACGCCGGCTACGACAGCGCCTACCTCTCCCACGCCCTGGCCGATCTGCCCGTGGTCCTGGTCGGGCGCCTGCGTTCGGATCGCGTCATGCTCCGCGACGCGGGCCCCGCCCGCTCCGGCCCCCGGGGCGGGCGGCCGCGCAAACACGGCGGCGTGCTGACCTTCGCCAAGCCGGAGTCCTGGCACGCACCCGAGGTCACCACTGTGACGGACACCACCCGCTACGGGAAGGCGGAGGCGATGGCCTGGG
>NZ_JBHVCT010000198.1:0-2443 GCF_042803195.1 Streptomyces sp. NPDC057428 | reverse complement strand
CGTATATATACATTAATAATTTGGGGGGCTGGGTCTTTTTTTTATACTTTATGGGTCTCCCCCGGGGGGGGGCCCCCCCTGGGCGGGGGCCCCCGGGGGGGCGGGGGGCCCCCCTCCATGGGTGTCAGACCAGAAGCTTCTGCTTGGCCTTGTCGTACTCCTCCTGGCTGAGGTGGCCCTTGTCCTTGAGCTCGGCGAGCCTGGCGAGGTCGGCAACGTGGCCGCCGCCTCCCGGCTCTCCGCCGGAGCCGGCGGCCTGCTTCACGTACTGCCGGAAGGACGCTTCGCGTGCCTCCGCCTCCTTGGCCTCGCGTCGTCCCATGCCCTTGCCGCGGACGATCAGGTAGACGAGCACGCCCACGTAGGGCAGCACGATCACGAAGATCACCCACACCGCCTTGGCCCAGCCGTTCAGCGAGTGGTCGCGGAAGATGTCCGTGACGACCTTGAACAGCAGGAAGAACCACAGCACCCACAGGAACAGGTACATCATGGTCAGGAAGAGGTTCAGGAGCGGATAGTCGTCCACGGGCCTACTCCGATCGTTCGGACAGTCCCCTATTGGTACATCCGCTCCCACGTGGCCGCATTTCCTGCCAGTCAGGCGGCAAGCAGGTCCAGGAAGGCGGACAGCTTGCTCCGTGTCCGCTCGATCTGCTGTTCCACGGTCAGCGACTCCTCGAAGCGACCTCCGGGTGCGGGTGACTTCCTGCCGCGCACGTAGAGCGAGCAGTCGAGGTCGGTGCAGACGTAGATCCCCACCGAGTTGCCGTCCCTGCCCGCCTGCCCGCGCTTGCGGGCGGTCATCAGGGAGACGCCGCTGCCCGGGTGCGTGGTCAGGCAGACCGAGCACATGCTGCGGTGCAGGAAGCCTCGCTGCTGGGACGGGAAGCGGAGCGTGACCCCCGTCAGTTCGCCGCGCAACTCCGTGACGATGTAGCTCCGGTCCGGCGCGGAGAGGTCGCGCCATCCCAGGAAGTCCAGGTCTTCCCAGGGGCGCTCCCCGAGGTCGCGGGGCAACGGCAGGCGCTTCGCCTCGCCCTTCGAACAGTTCACGAACGACGCTCGGATGTCCTGCTCACTGACGGCTCTCATGGCAGCGAAACTAACCCTGCCTATGATGCCTAGGCAAATGGTTAATGCCTTTAGGTCGCCGGTGGTCCCGCAGCGGGCCGGCGGGTGGGCGCGATCGGCAGGTGGTGCGCGGCCGGATGCCTGATGCCCAGCTCGGGGCGCCAGGCGGCCAGGATCTGGGCCGAAGGGTCGAACAGCGGGCCGGGCAGCTCGTCGGGGGAGGTCCACCGCCACACGCTGATGAGATGGGGTTCCGTGACCCGGGCGGCCTCCGGCCCCGCACGCACCAGAGCCGCCATGCTGATCCGGTTGATGCCGCCCACCACGTCGTGGAGCATCGCGAAGACGGTCACCGCCTCCTCGGGCACCCGCAGACCCGTTTCCTCGCGCAGTTCGCGGACGGCGGCCGCCGCCACCGATTCACGCGTCGGGTCGATCTTGCCGCCAGGCAGCTCCCACGTGCCGTCGCGGTGCCTGCCGAGCAGGATCCTGCCCTCTCCGTCCTCGACGACGACGCCCACGCCGAAGGCCGCCTGGGCCTGTGGTGGACGGGTGTTGCGGGTCTGGGCGTCTGTGGAACCACTGTCCATGTGCTGAGCTGCTCCCGGGAGTCGGATGCGGGTCGTCGGGCTCCGTCATCCGTACACGGAGCGGTCGGCCTCCTGTTGGATCTGCTCCCTGGCCGGAGTGCGCAGGGCCCGCTCGACCTCGGCCTCGGGGCGGATGGCGACGACACGCACGGTCACCAGGTCGATGCTGGTGGCGGGCAGCCGCGGCTCCGCCGCGAGGCCGGCGGCGACCTGTTCCCGCACCGCGGAGACGCCGTCCACGAGCGCGGCCGCGAGGGGGGTCCGGGCCAGGACGTCCAGGGCGTGCTGCTGCGCGGTCTCCGTCAGCAGGGTCGCGATCTGCTCCAGGGGTGCCCCGCGCCAGACCCCGGTGTCGGGATGCACGGAGAAGTCGAGCCGGGCGGCGGCCTCGGCGGGATCGTTGATCCGGTAGGTCACCGTGGCCTGGACGGTGACGTCCTGGAAGTCGGCGGTACGAGCGTGGAACGCCATCGCCAGTTCGCGGTCGTCGACAGGGACCTCGGAGAGCGCGGCGGTCAGAGGGCGGAACCAGAAGCTCGCACCGGGGCTGTCGTGGGTGAGCCTGCCGCGCTTGTGGTGGCGGATGTGGGCGGTGGGCGCGGAGCGCAGGTGCCGCCAGCCGAAGCGCCGTGTGATGTCGGCCATCTCAGGACCCCCTTCTTCTCGTCAGAAAGACGATAACGGCGTTCCCGCAATATCCTCAAGAGGACGAGAAGGGGTGCGTGCGGGGGCGCGCCTGCGAAACGCGGCAGGCCGGCGGTTTCCGTTGTAACCGCCGG
>NZ_JBHVCT010000197.1:0-2482 GCF_042803195.1 Streptomyces sp. NPDC057428 | reverse complement strand
ACTGGAGCAGCGCGTATGCGCCGACCCCGGCTGTCAGCACCGTGAAGGTCACCTGATGGTGTGCGCGCCGCACCTCGGACGCCATGGAACTCCCTACCTTGTACGTAAGCGGAATCGGAACCTTCCTTCCGCTTACGGAAGTGTACGCCATCCGGAATGGTGGGTCCGGTTTCAGGGGCGCCGGTATGGCCGCGCTCAACGGGCGAGGCGGGCACAGAGCCCATACGTTTCCCAGGAGCAGTCAGAGCGCGCCAGATCGAGACCCGCAGACCCCCGGCGGCCGGCCATGCTGCCTCGCGGTACACGTCCGGCCAGTACGGTGAGACGGCGTGCCCGGCATCGGGCCACCGAGCCACATCGCGTGACGCGAACAGGCAGGTCAGCGGCTCACGACTCGGCGCTCCAAGAACCTGAGGAGTGTTAATGAGAATATCGGCCCTCGCCGTCACCGGGACGCTCGCGCTCTCGGTCGCGGTCCCGGCGGGCACCGCTTCGGCCTCGCCTCCCTCGTTCCCCTTGGGGGGACCCTCCAGCAGGTGCACCACCCTGTCGGTGGCCGCACCGGCGGGCACCGAGGTGGAGTCCGTGAAGGGCGTGCGTCGAGCAGGCGGGACCATCACCTTCCCCGCGGTGGCACCCCAGCCGGCCCCGCCCCCGGCCACTGGTGTTCCGGCGTACTGCGAGGTCACCGTCACCCTCACTCACCCCGGTGTCGGTGATCGGGCGCACATCACGGTCTGGCTGCCGGAGACCGGCTGGACCGGCCGCTTCCAGGCGGTCGGAGGCAGTGCCTTCGCGGCGGGGGACTTCGGACCCGGACTCGCCACCGCCGTCAAAGGCGGGTACGCGGTTGCCACGACCGACGCGGGCGTAACCCCCGCGTACCTCGACGTGGGCTGGGCACTCGAGTCCAACGGCGAGATCAACACACCCCTGCTGGAGAACTTCGCCGACCGGGGGCAGCACGAGATGGCGCTGGTCGGCAAGGAGGTCACCGACGCCTTCTACGGCCGCCCGGCCGACTACTCCTACTGGAACGGCTGCTCCACCGGCGGCCGACAGGGGTACATGGAGGCGCAGCGTCACCCCGACGACTTCGACGGCATCCTCGCCAACGCCCCCGCCATCAACTGGGACCGGTACGTGCCGGCGACACTGTGGCCGCAGGTGGTGATGAACGAGGAGCGCACCTTTCCCGCCCCGTGCGTGCTCGACGCGTTCACTCAGGCGGCCGTCAAGGCCTGCGACCCTCTGGACGGGGCCACCGACGGTCTCCTCTCCGAACCCGCCGCCTGCGCGTTCGACCCGCGCAAGCTCATCGGCAAGGCCGTAGACTGCGACAAGAAGAAGGTGACCATCACGGCCGCCGACGCCGACGTCGTACGCAAGATCTGGGACGGGCCCAAAACCCCTTCGGGCGAGCGGCTGTGGTACGGAGTGCCGGTCGGGGCCGCCCTCGACGCCCTGGCAGGCACCAAGGCCGATGCGGACGGCACCCGGTCCGGCGCGCCCTTCCCCGTCCCCGCCGTGTGGGTCTCGACCTTCCTGGAGCGCGACCCACAATTCGACACCTCGACCCTCACCTACGCCCGGTTCGCCGAGCTGTTCGAACAGTCGCGTACCCAGTACAACCGCATCATCGGCACCGATGACCCGGACCTGGCCGGCTTCCGTGAGGCCGGCGGCAAGCTGCTCACCTACCACGGCACCGCCGACCAGCTCATCCCTACCCAGGGCACCGTCGACTACCGTCAGCGGGTAGAGAGGCTCATGGGTGGCACCGACGAGGTCGACACCTTCTACCGGCTGTTCCTGGCACCCGGCGTGGGCCACTGCGGAGGCGGCGGCACCGGTCCCGTACCGACCGACCCCCTGGCGGCACTCACGAACTGGGTCGAGAACGGCAAGGCCCCTGACACGCTGCCCGCAGCGGTCACCGACGCCGACGGCAGGACGGTGACCCGTGACCTCTGCCGCTACCCTCTGATCTCCACCTACACGGGACACGGAGATCGGCGCGCAGCCGGAAACTACCGCTGCACGGCCGGATCAGAAGCGGGCGACATCCCTCCCCTGAGTACCTCCACACCTGACTCCGGCGGCAGCGACACGAGCGACGGCGACACGGACAGCGATCGCCCCGAACTCGCCACCACTGGAAGCAGCACAACACTCCTGCTCCTGGCAGCCACGGCGGCCACCCTCCTCGGTTGTGGCACCCTCATCACACGCCGCACCCGCCGATTCCCGCACAACCGAAGGCGCTGAATTCCCCGAACGGGGTGTTTTGCCGCCTTGGCGGGCCGCCGGTTCTTCCGGCGGCCCGCTCCACAGTGGTACTGAGTCACACGTCTTTCGGCCGTCGATGTTGGTGTTACGGGAGGTTGAGCAGTCCCGTGATGGCGATCCGCAGTGCGCGGCTGAGTCGTTCGGCGAAGTCGACCCGGGTATGGGCGAGCTGCGGGTCCTCGAGCGCCTCGAC
>NZ_JBHVCT010000196.1:0-2576 GCF_042803195.1 Streptomyces sp. NPDC057428 | reverse complement strand
GGACCCTCTCCATCTCCTCAGGTGTCACACCTGACAGGACATCACAACGTACCTGACGACGATCAACCGGGGTAGCTAACAAAGCCCTACTAGTGTTGCTTCAACATGTCTCCATTCCTGAGTACGGGGCCCGGGGGAGCGTGCGGTGCTGTCACCGCCGTCGCCCCGGGGCTGATGTGATTACGTCCCTCAACGTGAGGCGCCGTAGGAATCGACCACAACGCGATGACCCGGCCCTGCAACGCGGCCCCTGAGGCACCGGCCCGCTTGATCATGTCTGTTCCGTGGAAGCCGCTCTTGTCGATGACGAGCTCCTTCTTGCGGGCGGTGGAGGCCCCGTGGACCTCACGGACCTGTTTCTCCACCACGCCTTGCATGTCCTCTGGCGACATCATCAACAGGATCGGAACCCTCAGCTTGCGCACCGACGCCACTCCCCATCGGCCCCGAGGCACCGGGCCGGCCACGGGCACGTCCGGGCGTTCGCCGCGGGCTGGGTCGTCACGAGCGGCCACGTGTGGCTGGAGCGCCAGCACGCCGGCCGTACCCGGACACTCGGGCGGAAAACCGCGCGCGGCGAGGGGGCGACCACTCTTCTCGACCGCACACCGCCGGGATACCGCACATGGTGCGGGTCCCGGCGGCAGAGGCCGAACCGTGCTTCAGCCGAGGGTCCTAACGTGACTGCGCCCAGTCGTAGAGCCGGTGGGCGCTGTCACCGAGGCGCGTGGCGTAGAGCGTGGGGGTCGGTCCGCCCGCGAGTTCCTCGGTGGTGGTGGTGATGCCCACGACGGTGCCGGTGCCGGTGCGGGTGTCGAAGTGGGCCAGGTGGGGCCCACCGCTCGATCCGGGCGACATGTCGCAGGTCTCACCCCACAGCACGGGGGCCTTGGGACCAGGGTGGCTCGCTCCCGCGCAGTGGATCATGCGGGATCCGACATACTTGTCCCCGGAATCGTTGAGTCCGGCGTTCGGGTATCCCAAGGCATGGATGAACTCGTTTTCGACAGGCTGACCGAACCCGATGTGCTGGCTTCCGGTGATGTCCGCAATCGGTTGTCCCCAGGCAGCCGAGTTCGCCACGAGGAGTCCCGCGTCGTAACCGGCGGCAGCGACGTCCGACGATTCCGTGGTGTCCGGATCGGCGTCCCAGCGGGAAGAGGTGGCCATGGTCCTGATACTGAAGCCGCCGAGCGGCTTCGTTCCGTTGCGATAGCCGGGCACGAAGTAGAAGTTGTGGTTCCAGGTGTCGTCGGCGGAAGGCGCACCGACGCCTCTCAGGCAGTGTGCTGCCGTGACGACGGTACTGCGGTTGCCGCTCGTCACAACCGTTGCGGTGCAACTGCCGTCGTAGCCGTCGGAGAAGGTAAAGAACAGGCGGCCTACGTTCTTGTTCACCGCTCCGCCGTGAGTCCACACGGACCCGGAGTCCGGCGTGTTCGCGGGGAGCGGCCGAGGGTCGTCCGGCGTGTTGTCGTCTTCGGGTATGGGGGTGATCTCGGGGACCAGAGCGCCTGCAAGCTTCATCCGCTCAGGGCTCCAGTAGGCGTCGATCCGGTTGCGCTCCCGTGCGGTCGTGGCGCCGGCATGGGTGGTGGTGGTGTCAGGTCCCGCCGCGCCGCTGCTGTTGGACGACGGATTGTGCGGTGCGGCGTCGGCGGCTGCGGCCGGCGTGACCAGCGCCACGACGGCCGCCGACACTGTGACGGTGGCCCCTATCGCGTGGCGGAGGGCCCTGCGAGTGCCGCCCTGCTGACCGCATGGGCGAGGAGATGATGTGTGCATGCGCCTGACAGTAGGCAGGCGATGTCAGGAAGCAGTCAGGGAAGTGTGCACGCGGGGTTAGGCCGTGTAGCGAAAGTGATCTTGAGCTGTGAATGATCCGCAGCGGCGGCCGTTCACCGGCTCGCCTGCGGGCAGTGCCGACTGCCCGAGGACCGCCTCTGCCGGATGGCCGTACGCGGCGAACAAGGCCGCTTCCGGCGAGTGACGGTCCACTTGCACGTCGAGCAACACCGGGATCACGACCGGGCGTTCAACGCAGGCTGGGCCGGCATGGGCCGTCACGTACTGCTGGAACGAATGCCAGCACACCGACCGCACCCGGACCGTGGGCCGCAAGACCGCGCACGCGCAGTCAGCCGGCCTCCGCGTCCGCGCAGGGTAGCCAGGGCTGGCCGACTGCGTGGTCCTGGCCCTGAGAGCCATTGCGTCGTCGGGAGAGCGAGCTGACCAACGCGGTCACCACGACGCCAAGGACGGCACCACCCCCGCTCGCCCTCGGCTCCTGCTCTGCCCTCACAGGTCATCTCACGACAGGTCGCCGCCAGACCATGCGGTCGCTGCCCACGGCACCCATCAAGCCACTGGGGCCACCCCCCTGTCAGCCGTTGCCAACCGTCAGGGTCGTGTCCTTCCTTCGCACGGCGTTCGCTGTTCTTCAGCAAGTCGCCCCCGCGCCCGCGGGGGCGCTCCGCAGACCTGCGCGGCGCCTAGTAGGGCTTGGTCAGGTTGGTTGTGGGTGAGCGTGTCCTTTGGTTCGGTGGTGCGTTGAGGGGGTGTGACTCCGGACGAGA
>NZ_JBHVCT010000195.1:0-2585 GCF_042803195.1 Streptomyces sp. NPDC057428 | reverse complement strand
CTTCCGCAACCGCACCAACCAGCGACTCCGGTCACGCTGTGCGACTACACGGCGGAGCCGACGAGAGCCGCACCCCCACTAACTTCGAAGACCCGAAATAGGCGGCTCCGCCGGTCGGTCCGGCCAGGATCCCGCACCGTCGGACCAGAGTCAGCATTCCGTCGATGGCCTCCGAGGACGTAACCTTCTCGATGGTGTCGTATGTGAGGGGATCGAAGATCCCGACTTCCTGCACCTCGTCGATGTTCCTGATCCCCGGAATGAAATCCGACTTGTCCGCGACGAGCCCGACCACGCCGACCTTCGGATTCCGATCCCGTAACGCGCGCGCCACGCCCGTGGAGGAGCCGGCGGTGCCGACACCGGAGATGAACCAGTCAGGGGCCCGGCCGTCGAGGTCCGCCACGATCTCCGGTCCGGTGCCCGTCTCATGGGCCTCAGGGTTGCGTGCGTTGTAGTACTGATCGGTGTGGAGATAGGTGCTGTCCGGGTCGCTGAGACTGCGGTGGAAAAGGGTGAGGGGATCCTCCGAGTTCGTGGGATCGAGGCACTCGGACTGCCCGGGAAGTTCCTCGATCTCGGCTCCTAGGAGGAGGAGCATCTCTTTGATCTCCGGAATCTTCATCCGGTTGGTGACGCTCTTGAACCCGATCCCGTGCATCCCGGCTATTGCGGCAAGGGCCTTTGCCGTGTTTCCGCTGGACAACTCGACGATACGGTTGCCGTGTTCGATTGCCGAGGGCAGCCCCGGCTGGACCATTTTCCAGGCTGCCCGGTCCTTCAGCGATCCGAAGGGATTGCAGAACTCGAGCTTCGCGTAGAGGTCGATGTTCTGCAGACCGTGGACGTGAGGGTCGATACGGACCAAAGGCGTGTCGCCGACTGTTTCGATGATGCTGTCATACCTCATGCGCGTCCTCTGCGGAGTGTATGGGCCAGTACTGATCGTCGAGGCGCCACTGCCAGCCGCCGGGTCCCTGGTAAGCCGCCACCTTGCGGGCGAGTGGGCGCTGCTGGGCGTGCTGGGCGTTGAAATCCATGCAGTATCCGGCTGTGTTGGCGAACGCCAGAAGGTCACCCGGGGCCGGCAGGCGCGGCAGGAGGACCAGCCTGCGTGTGATGAGATCGGACTCGAGGCACAGGTTCCCGTGCAGGTGGACCCCGAAGGACTCCGTGGCGTTCTCCGTGGCAGGCCACGGCTTGCCCCGGTGGAGCACGATCGGATCCATGAGGATGCCGTGCTCCTCGAGGGCGCAGTCATCGGCATTCATCGCCAGGCGTATCGAGTGTGTGCCGTCCGGCTCGCGCCGTGCCTCCAGTACACGTGCCAGGGTCAGCCCGCACTGGTCGAGCAGAGCACGGCCGGGCTCTACGCACAGGTCATAGAGGTTCTCCAGGAGCAGCGTCGCCAGCGGGCGGCCGAGCGTCGGGGCGGGACTGCGCAGGAGTTCGTCCAGGTAGTCGGCCCCGGCGACCGGGCGATAAGAAGGGTAGAGCTCCAGGCTTCCGCGGAGAGTGCCCCCTTCGCTGCTCAGCCCGTACGAGTGGTTGCGCCACGCCAGAGGCTCGCGCCTGCCCATCGCCGCCAGAGTCAGCTGACTGGTGTAGTGCTCCCACTGGGCCCCGTCGGCCAGGTAGTTGACGCCGAAACCGCCACCGATGTCGATCACCCTCGGACGCATCCCCCGGGCCCGGCACTCGTCCATGGCCCGTACGCAGCCCTCCAGGGCCAGGGCCTTCTCGTCGAGACTGATGGTGTCGAGGTGATAGGAGACACCAATGACCTCGACGGCCTCGTGGTGCCGCTCGCAGACATCCAAGAGGCCGGCCAACTCCGCTGCTGGCAGGCCGAATCGGCTGCGACGGCTGAGGACCTTGACCGCGGTGCCCGAGAACTCCGACAGTCTGAGCAGCACCCGCACCCGAGGCAGCCCGTGGCGGCGCACCAGCGCGGCGAGTAACTCCAGCTCGGCTTGTCCCTCGATGTGGACCGTGACGCCGGTAAGTGCGGCGAGCCAGAGGAACTCCGGTTCCTTAGGGCCTGTCGCACCGATGCGGTCAGGAGTGAAACCGCAGGCCAGTGCGTGCTGCAGTTCGCCGAGTGAGGCCACGTCCATGGCCGCGCCCGTGGCCGCCAGCCGGCGTACCAGGGCGCTCGACCGGTTGGCCTTGTGGGCGAAGGAGACATCACCCTCCAGATGGTGGCTCCGGTACACGGACCGGAATCCTGCGACGTTCTCGGCGATCCGGTCCGGAACCACCACATTGAGGGGCGATCCCAGCCCGTCGACGAGGTCGTGCAGGAAGCGTGAGGAGGCCAGTAAGGGCGTGAGGGGTGGTTCGATCCTCGGATCCAGGAACAAGGGGACAGCCAACAGCGGCACTCGCCTCTCAGCGGGATGATTGTCGTATTCATAATGTCCAGGCCGAACTGCCTCTATGCCTGCTCCACACGTGAACGTGAACAGCGGCAGGCGCTGGTGCGGACTCCGCGACCCCCGCCGGGCGAAAGCGCCAATAAGGACAATGCCACAGGGGGCGGATAAGCAAGGCGTCGGGGTGGCAAGAGACCCGTTGTAGTAAAA
>NZ_JBHVCT010000194.1:0-2744 GCF_042803195.1 Streptomyces sp. NPDC057428 | reverse complement strand
CCCAGCTCGCGTACCGCTTTAATGGGCGAACAGCCCAACCCTTGGGACCGACTACAGCCCCAGGATGCGATGAGCCGACATCGAGGTGCCAAACCTCCCCGTCGATGTGGACTCTTGGGGGAGATAAGCCTGTTATCCCCGGGGTAGCTTTTATCCGTTGAGCGATGGCCCTTCCATGCGGAACCACCGGATCACTAAGCCCGACTTTCGTCCCTGCTCGACTTGTAGGTCTCGCAGTCAAGCTCCCTTGTGCCTTTACACTCTGCGAATGATTTCCAACCATTCTGAGGGAACCTTTGGGCGCCTCCGTTACCTTTTAGGAGGCGACCGCCCCAGTCAAACTGCCCACCTGACACTGTCTCCCCGCCCGATAAGGGCGGCGGGTTAGAAGGTCAATACAGCCAGGGTAGTATCCCACCGATGCCTCCACCGAAGCTGGCGCTCCGGTTTCCAAGGCTCCTACCTATCCTGTACAAGCTGTACCAACATTCAATATCAGGCTGCAGTAAAGCTCCACGGGGTCTTTCCGTCCTGTCGCGGGTAACCTGCATCTTCACAGGTACTATAATTTCACCGAGTCTCTCGTTGAGACAGTGCCCAGATCGTTGCGCCTTTCGTGCGGGTCGGAACTTACCCGACAAGGAATTTCGCTACCTTAGGACCGTTATAGTTACGGCCGCCGTTTACTGGGGCTTCAATTCGCACCTTCGCTTACGCTAAGCGCTCCTCTTAACCTTCCAGCACCGGGCAGGCGTCAGCCCCTATACTTCGCCTTACGGCTTCGCAGAGACCTGTGTTTTTGCTAAACAGTCGCCTGGGCCTATTCACTGCGGCTCTCTCGGGCTTGCACCCTAACAGAGCACCCCTTCTCCCGAAGTTACGGGGTCATTTTGCCGAGTTCCTTAACGAGAGTTCTCTCGCTCACCTTAGGATTCTCTCCTCGCCTACCTGTGTCGGTTTGCGGTACGGGCACCTTTCACCTCACTAGAGGATTTTCTAGGCAGTGTGGAATCAGGAACTTCGCTACTATATTTCGCTCGCCATCACAGCTCAAGGTACATGGTGACGGGATTTGCCTCGTCACCCCTCTAACTGCTTGGACGCGCTATTCCAGCAGCGCGCTTACCCTATCCTCCTGCGTCCCCCCATTGCTCAAATGGTGAGGAGGTGGTACAGGAATATCAACCTGTTGTCCATCGCCTACGCCTTTCGGCCTCGGCTTAGGTCCCGACTAACCCTGAGCGGACGAGCCTTCCTCAGGAAACCTTAGGCATTCGGTGGAGGGGATTCTCACCCCTCTTTCGCTACTCATACCGGCATTCTCACTTCTAAGCGCTCCACCAGTCCTTCCGGTCTGGCTTCACAGCCCTTAGAACGCTCTCCTACCACTGTTCGAAGAACAGTCCGCAGCTTCGGTGATACGTTTAGCCCCGGTACATTTTCGGCGCAGAGTCACTCGACCAGTGAGCTATTACGCACTCTTTAAATGGTGGCTGCTTCTAAGCCAACATCCTGGTTGTCTAAGCAACTCCACATCCTTTTCCACTTAACGTATACTTTGGGACCTTAGCTGGTGGTCTGGGCTGTTTCCCTTTTGACTACGGATCTTATCACTCGCAGTCTGACTCCCAAGGATAAGTCATTGGCATTCGGAGTTTGACTGAATTCGGTAACCCGGTGGGGGCCCCTAGTCCAATCAGTGCTCTACCTCCAAGACTCTTACCTTGAGGCTAGCCCTAAAGCTATTTCGGAGAGAACCAGCTATCTCCAGGTTCGATTGGAATTTCTCCGCTACCCACACCTCATCCCCGCACTTTTCAACGTGCGTGGGTTCGGGCCTCCATTCAGTGTTACCTGAACTTCACCCTGGACATGGGTAGATCACCTGGTTTCGGGTCTACGACCACGTACTCATGCGCCCTATTCAGACTCGCTTTCGCTGCGGCTCCGCATCTTCTGCTTAACCTTGCACGGGATCGTAACTCGCCGGTTCATTCTACAAAAGGCACGCCATCACCCGTTAACGGGCTCTGACTACTTGTAGGCACACGGTTTCAGGTTCTCTTTCACTCCCCTTCCGGGGTGCTTTTCACCTTTCCCTCACGGTACTGGTTCACTATCGGTCACTAGGGAGTATTTAGCCTTGGGAGATGGTCCTCCCGGATTCCGACGGAATTTCACGTGTTCCGCCGTACTCAGGATCCACTCAGGAGAGAACGAAGTTTCGACTACAGGGTTGTTACCTCCTATGGCGGGCCTTTCCAGACCTCTTCATCTACCTCGTTCCTTTGTAACTCCGTATAGAATGTCCTACAACCCCAAGAGGCAAGCCTCTTGGTTTGGGCTATGTTCCGTTTCGCTCGCCGCTACTCAGGAAATCGCATTTGCTTTCTCTTCCTCCGGGTACTTAGATGTTTCAGTTCCCCGGGTCTGCCTTCTCATATCCTATGTATTCAGATATGGATACCACTCCATTACGAGTGGTGGGTTTCCCCATTCGGAAATCTCCGGATCAAAGCTTGCTTACAGCTCCCCGAAGCATATCGGTGTTCGTCCCGTCCTTCATCGGCTCCTAGTGCCAAGGCATCCACCGTGCGCCCTTTCTAACTTAACCGTTAAAAAGAATCACTACGTGATATCTTGCATTACAATTGAATGTGAATTACTTCTGTTATCTAGTTTTCAAAGAACAACGCATAGGACATGCTAACACATGCGTTGCCACAGGAAGTGGCGCATTTAGC
>NZ_JBHVCT010000193.1:0-3163 GCF_042803195.1 Streptomyces sp. NPDC057428 | reverse complement strand
GTTACTTTGTGGGGGACGGAACGCATCACCTTGTCCCCCCGGCGGGGGGGGGCCCGCTCCGCCCCCCCCCCGGTTGGGGGGGGGGGCCCCTGCCCGCGGGCGGGGCCACCCCCTCCGATCGGCAATCGGTGCACGCATCAACCCGCACGACCGCCCATGCGTGCCGGGCCGGGTTGCTCCTGTCGGACGACAACACGACAGGTGGCAGGTACCGCGAAGATCGGGAATGTTCCGGTTCGGCGGCCGGTTGAAGAGATCGACATTGTCATGGACCTCTCACTCTTGGTGTCGGTCCGGGAAGGAGGCGAAGATGAAGGTGCGTGGATCCCTGCGCTCGCTGAAGTCACAGCCCGGAGCGCAGGTGGTACGCCGCCGAGGCGTGACCTTCGTTCTCAACAAGAAGACACCCCGTAACAAGGCACGCCAAGGCTGATCGCGGACACGAAGGCCCCGCCCCCGGGCGGGGCTTTTCGTCACCGCGAGCGGCCGGACCACGGCAGCGAAATCGCATGCCCGCAGCGGAATCGGTCAGGCCGGCAGGGCGATTCCTGAAGATCCGCTCCGTCGTACCGTTGCAGGCGACGTCACGTACGGAGATGACCATGCCTGAACACGCGAACGAATTCGGTCAGCCCATCGGTGAGCCGGTGCCCGGGTGGACTGCCCGCCCCCTGCCTCACGGCCGCACGTTGGCAGGCCGTTACTGCCGACTGGAAGCACTGGACCCCGCCCGGCACGCCCAAGAGGTGTTCGCCGCGCTCCGCTCGGCACGGGATGATCGCGACTGGACCTACATGGCCGTCGGCCCCTTTTCCTCCGCCGCGGAGTTCGAAGTCTGGATTCGCGAAGCCGCGTCCGGGACGGACCCGCAGCACTATGCCGTCATCGACCACCGGTCGGGCCGCGCAGTGGGGACTCTCTCGCTCATGCGGCAAGACCCCGCGAACGGGGTCATCGAGGTCGGCAACGTGATGTTCTCACCACTGCTGAAGCGCACCACCGTCGCGACGGAGGCTCAGCTCCTCCTCATGACCCACGTCTTCGACGACCTCGGCTACCGGCGCTACGAGTGGAAGTGCGACAGCCGTAACGCTCCGTCGCGCAGGGCTGCGGAGCGTCTCGGCTTCGGCTACGAAGGCACCTTCCGCCAAGCGGTCGTGTACAAGGGACGGAGCCGCGACACGGCCTGGTACTCGATCATCAACAGTGAGTGGCCGACGCTCAGGCAATCGTTCGCTTCCTGGCTCGAGCCCGCCAACTTCGACAACGACGGCCGTCAGCGCCGGTCACTCGCCGAGATACGCGCGGACATCAGGGCGTGACGTCCACGAGGGACATGCTGCCCCTCGGTAACTGGCTTTCGCAAGCCCGAGGTCCTGGATGATCTGGTCACCGGGTACGGCGAGCAGACGGCTGTCATCCCTCTCGACGTCACCGAAACCAGTCATGCAACAGCAGCTTTCCGCACCACACATGACCGATTCGACTGACCCAGGCCGCACTTCCCGTCGTGCGCGAACAAGGTTCGGAACACATCTTCCAGTCACTTCGGCCGGCGGCCGCCTCGCAATCCAGGGGCTGCCCCCTGCGCCGACCTCGGCAACTGGTCGGCGTCTAGCAACTCCCGCGGCTCGGCTATACGGTTGAAAGGCGGGCGCCGACTCCTGACAGTGACGGCCGGATCGTCCGGCCCCGCAGCGCGGGCCGTCAGCACACAAGGAGCAGCAGTGGCAGACCGACCTCCCCTCCCTCCCTTCACGCGGGAGTCCGCGACGACGAAGGTCCGGCTGGCCGAAGACGGCTGGAACAGCCGGGATCCGCACAAGGTGTCCCAGGTGTACGCCGAGGACTCACGCTGGCGGAACCGCAGCGAGTGGGTCACCGGTCGTGACGAGATAGTCGGCTTCCTGACTCGCAAATGGTCCAGGGAACTGGAGTATCGGCTGATCAAGGAGCTCTGGGCCTTCGACGGCAGCCGGATCGCGGTGCGGTTCGCCTACGAGTCGCACGACACCGGAGGCAACTGGTGGCGTTCCTTCGGCAACGAGAACTGGGAGTTCGACGAGGCGGGGCTGATGACAGTGCGACACGCGTGCATCAACGACGTGCCGATCCGGGAGGCGGAGCGCGCATTCCACTGGCCACTCGGACGCCGACCGGACGATCACCCCGGTCTGAGCGCCCTGGGTTTCTAGGGTCTGGCCTGAAGCCCGGTACAGAGGTATCCGGGAGATCCCGCGGCCCGGGCCCCAACCACTTTCAGGGCCCGCATGCGCGGTCTGTCGATCCAGCCGAAGACTGGCCGCCGTACCGCTTCCCCACGGTAAGCCGCGCTCGCGAAGGGGAATCGCACCGCGCATCCACCGCACTGACGCAACGAGACACCGCCCCGCGTCGCAGCTCCCTTCCCGAGCGCCCGCGGCCGAGGGAGAACGCACCCTCCCCCGGCCGCGGGCGCCCACCCAGGACGAAGCGCAACGGGCAGGCCATCAAGCCGGTCCGGACATGCGGCGCCTGCGCCACGTCTCCATTTGGCCGCACAGCTCCAGATGTACTTGCTTCGTCAAGCACTCATCTGAGTGACTCCCTGTCAAGCGGAGCGGGCGCGCCTGGCGATATCGCCAGGGCCTCTGGGCAGCGCTCGCAACGCCAGGCTGCGTCACCCACTTGACCGGTGGCGAGAACACGGTCATGATCGTCACCACGTGAACCGGTGACGGCTGCAAGGTGTTCCCACACAACTGCTTCCAGCAGCGGGAGAGACGTCGAGCTCGGGAGGGAGAGGCACGTGAAGGCGACGAGCCGCTCATGGTGCGCTCCTGGCCGACGACGTCCACTGCTTCGGAGAGGTGCGCCGAGGTCCTACATGTGCGGACGCAGGCGGCGGCCACCATCACACCTCGTTCAGCGGTTCGCCGGCTAGAGGTGCCGGGGACAGGTCGCAGGTACCAGGAGCAGACACCCGGGCCGAGCGTTCAGGTCCGCACGATCAACCCCCCGCACCATCCCCCTGACACGAGCGATGCTCGCAGTCGAGAATTGGAGTCCCTGATGAGTACGAGCGAAAACGGGCTCTCCTGCCGTATGTGTGGGTGTCCTGACCTGCCCTGATACGGGAAACACGCCGTCTCCTGTGATCCTTGAGGTGTCTGGACTCAAATTG
>NZ_JBHVCT010000192.1:0-3272 GCF_042803195.1 Streptomyces sp. NPDC057428 | reverse complement strand
CTTCCGTAACCGCGCCAACCAGCGGCTCCGATCACGTTGTGCAACCACCCGGCGGAGCCGACGGGAAGCACACCCCCACTAAATTCGAAGACCCCACAACCCACCCCAGGCCCCGGACGACAACAACATCATCACCAACGACACTGAGCCGAACGGGTGACGGGCCAGGCCCTCACGTCTTCAAGATCATTCTATGGCCCCTTTTGGGCTCACCTCGGCGCTACCCCCTGAACGCAGAGAGCCACTGGGCAGGAGGCTTCCTCGGCGCGGGCGGCGGTCTCGTAGGGCATCCGCCACAGCGTCTTCTCCCGCATGTGCACCTCGCGCCGCGCGATCAGCCGCCCCGCAGACAATAGGGTGCTATCTGTGCGGAAGGCTGCGAATCGGTTCCGCGACCGACGCCCCGTCAGCCGCCCGGCAAGACCGATAGATCCCTAGCGCCGGTTTTCGTTCCGATGTTCCTCAGCCCCTCCGCCGAGTGCACTGTTCACGTGTATGGCGTAATCGCGTGAACCTGCAATGTCGCCTAAAGAATGATTATCAGTCCTTTTTGCGCTATACGGTAAGTATGCGGTACGGACAAGGCGGAGGCCTGACCTCGGAGCAGAGAAGGGCTCGCGAGCGGACACGGCTCATTGCTGCTCAGAGGTTCGCCCTAGGGGTTGCGAGCACGGCTATCGCCGCAGAGCTGCGTGTCAGCGTGAGATCGGTCCAGCGCTGGCGCCACAGCTGGGCGGACGGTGGTTCGCGGGCGCTTGTTTCTCAAGGGCCGGGTTCCCTGCCCAGATTGAGCGAGCACCAGTTTCGCCAGCTGGAGGAGGAGCTCGCCAAGGGCGCAATCGCCTGTGGCTGGCCGGACGAACGCTGGACGCTCGACCGGGTCCGGGTCGTGATCGGGGTCCGGTTCAACCAGGCGTACACCGTCCAGGGAGTCGCAAAGCTACTGCGCCGGCACGGGCGGCACTGGCCGATGCCCGCTCAGCAGACCGCCCAGCGGGTCCGGGCTGACGTATGGCCAGGCGGGTCACCCCCGAGGCAGCGCCGCTGACCTCCCCTGTCCGCCCTCTGGGCGTGCGACTCCACCGGTTCACTTCGCCTTGTCCAGCGCGCACACATGATCCAGGGGCGCCTGGATGGTCCTGAGACCATTCATCGCTCCAAGGAGAAGTCATGACTCTGTCGCACACAGCCTGGGAGATCCCCTACAGCGAGTGGGAACGACTTGCTGAACTGGCGAGCGTTCAGGAAAGGGCCCAGGTCACCGCAGACCACTTCCGGAACGCATATCTGCAGGCGGCCGAGAAGCCGTCCGACCATCCACACCGCGCTATGACCGTATGTGCTCCGAGCCTTCAGGAACTGCCAACCGGGACCTTCGCAGGGCCCATCGAGGTCGACGTCGCCGGCATCGCCGCCCTCGTGTTCGAGGGGACGTACCACGTCGGGGACAACTGGTACTTCGACGGGGAGATCACGCTGAAGGTCGTGGGTCTGGCCGTATGGACCGCCACCGTGCATCTTTCACAGGACAACCCTTCCCTCACGTTCCGGGCGAAGGCCGGCGTGGTGGAGGCCGACATCACCGTGAGCTTCGTCCATTCCTGCCTACGGGCTTCCGGGAGCCTCCGGTACTGGACGTTCTCCGGCTGGAAGCAGGCGAACTTCGACGAGACCCTGCAGTGCTTCGGCCCCCAGACTGTTAGCGCGGTCCAGCTGGGAGCGGGAGCCGAGATCTCCGACTTCGCGGACTTCACCGGGAAGTGCGGCGAGAATCAGAGCGCCACATCCGCAACGACGCTGAAGGTAAATCAGAGGGTGCGCATCAGCCGCCAGACGGATCTGAGCTCGTGCGTGGTCGGCAACAACGAGGCGTGCGTCTACGGCATCCAACTGACACGCATCGCGCACCCCATCTACAGCTACTCGATCAGCGTCGACGCCCAGGGCCCTCGAAACGCCTTCGGGAGCTTCTACTTGGCCTTCAAGGACCAGACCGGCGCCGTCTACCACCTGCGAGTGTTCGACAGTCGCCGAAACACGCACACGCTGATGTTCAACAGCTCCAATGCGCCCATCACCGAGTTCAAGTGGAACAACAAGGACATCAAGAACTGGTAGGTGTGCACCTTGCACGCACCGGGCACTCAGGCAGTCGTCAGCGTATCCGGGTATCTCCCTGTACCGCGAGATACCCGGATACGTACCCATCTGCAAATGAATTCTCGGTTCGATCCCGTGACTGGTGTGTTCGTCCCGGTGGCCAGGGCTCCGAGAGAGGTCACCGATCTGAATCACACCGGTCCCGCTATATCGAGGAGAACGCCGTGCCCAACCTCAACGTCCTGACATGGAACAGCACGGGTGAAACCGTGCAGGGAGCACTCGGCCTGCGACAGGTGATCCAGCACTTGGCGGCGAACAACTCCCGACCGCACGTGATCGTCATTCAGGAGGCCCACGCGAGTCCCGGCGGGCCCGTCTACGACATGCTGGCCGGGTTGGGAGCGCCGTACAACGGGCCTGCCCACGCAACAGAAGGTGTCCCCGGTGGCCGTGGATACCTCCTGGCGACCCATGACGGTGTTGGCGGTCAGGCCACTTTCGCCCGCTGCGACCTCGCCGCGGACCAAGGGCTGCAGGGATGGCTGAACGACCACCTGGTCGGATGGGCACGGACAGACGCTGACCAGGAACTGGCCGGAATGCGAATGCCTGCCACGGCGAACCTGACATTCCATGGAACCAGGGTGAGATTCATGACATGGCACGCACCACTGGGACCGGGCCGTTTGCTTCCTGGCACTTTGGGGGAAGCCAACCCGGACGCCTATCTTTTCCTACAAAGATCAAGCGCTTACACGGCGCTTTCCGGGCCGGATCCGGGCGGTCTGGGATTGATCGCCGGCGATCTCAACGTCACCGTCCAGCAACTGAACACAAAGACCGGACTCAGGGACCTGCCAATGTTGCTGCCAGGATGGGCCGGTGTATCGAACAAGTTGGATCACATTGTGGGTCACTCGCCGGCCGGACAGCATTCCCCGGCTTTCTCGGGCGCCGGAAATTTTCTGGCCAGCGGCGCCCATAACGTTCTGATCAGCAGTGTGATCTGGTAGTTCCTGCACGACCCGGCGGAATTCAGTCACTCCTCCTCATGCGCCTCGACCAGCAGATAAGGGGGTCTTCGAATTTGATGGGGGTGCGGCGGTGACGGGCGGGCTCGCCGGTCACGCTGTGTGAGGTAGCTCGGGTGGTGGTACCCCGGACGCAAG
>NZ_JBHVCT010000191.1:0-3402 GCF_042803195.1 Streptomyces sp. NPDC057428 | reverse complement strand
CCTAGAGACACGCCCCCACAGCGTGTCCAGACGCGTTTCCCCAGGTCACAGCACGATTCGATGCTCTAGGCACCGCGAATTATGCGGAACGCAGGGCGAGGAGAGCCGGCCTTTGAGGATGTCGCCCGCGTTGGGCGCGTAGTGCGCGTTGGTGGTGTCGACGACGATCTTCCCGTTCCAGTCGGGCGGGGCGTTGCCGAACTCCTCGACCGCGCCGAACGGGATGGCCATGAAGATGACGTCGCTCGCCAGTGCCTCGGTGAGCGTCACAGCCCGGACCGTGGAGCCCACGGAGGCGGCGAGTTCACTGATCGAGCCCGGTCCGCGCGTGTTGGCGATGCTTACCTCGACTCCGGCCCTGGCGAACAGGCGAGCCAGCGCCGAACCGATGTTTCCGCTGCCCACGATGGCGTAGGGGGTGTCTGCAGACATGTGTGTTTCCAGTTCTGGTAGATCGCTGAGCACCGGCGAGGCGACAGAGCAGCTTCGCCGTCCGGCTGCCGTCGCCGCGTTCCTGTCGGGCACGGCAACCGCCTCCGCCAACCAATTTGGTTGAGGTGTTAACAAAACCGTAGGCATGGGCTGGTTAACATGTCAACCAAAGCGGTAAAGTGGCCTTCATGGACGAACCGCGATGGCTGGACGAGCGTGAACAGCGGGCTTGGCGCAGTCTCACGAAGCTGCAGGCCGGCCTGTCCGAATACATAGAGCGACAGCTGCGTACCCACAGCGGGCTGTCCACCGCCGACTACCAGGTGCTGGCACACCTGTCCGAGGCGCCCGAAGGGCGCCTGAGGTCATTCGCACTCGGAGATGCGCTGCAATGGGAGAAGAGCCGCCTGTCGCAGCATCTGACCCGCATGCAGAACCGAAACCTCATCCGCCGCGAGCGTTGTGCCACCGACCAGCGGGGAGCCGTCGTGGTCATCACCGAACAGGGCCGCACCCTCATCGAAACAGCCGCGCCGCTCCACCTGGCTGACGTGCGCAACGTGCTGATCGACCACGTGACCCCAGCGCAGATGGATCTTCTGAGCGAATTGGGAGGCCAGGTGGAGGCGCGACTCGCCGAGATCGATCAGAAGCCGGGATGAGCCCCTACGCCCCGCCGGGACGGCCTGACGCTGACCGCGCTCCCAGCGTCGTCGCCCCGTTGGGGCTCGGCGGGCGCCTCGCCGCCACCGCCCGCGCGATCGGGGCCCACGGTCCCGGCAAGCTAACCCTGGCGCACGTCGGTGCGGAAGCGGGAGTCTCCCCGGCGACGCTGTCGCAGCGCTTCGGGTCCAAGCGGGGCCTGCTGCTGGCATTTGCCGCGGGCGCCGCCGCGGACGCTGACGCGCCTTACCGGCGAGCCCGGGCCGCGCACGACTCACCTCTGGCAGCGCTGCACGCCGCAACCGACGAGTTCGCCGGTTACATGTCCACTCCCGAGGAGATGGCCAATCACCTCGGCATGCTTCAGCTTGACCTCTCCGATCCAGAGTTCCGCGTTCATGCCGCCGAACACGCCCGCGCGGTCGATGCAGCACTGCGCGAGCTGCTGACCGATGCCGTCGCGAGAGGCGAGCTCCCGCCCGGCACGGACGTGCCGCGCCTGGCGCGGCACGTCCAGATCACCACCGACGGCTCCCTGCTGCGATGGGCCCTCACCGGCGACGGCGATCCCGCCGTCCTTTTCCATGACGACCTTGACCACCTGCTCAGGAGAATTCCGTGACCTTCACCTCTACCGTCTTCATCGGAACCAGCCTCGACGGCTACATCGCCCGGCCCGACGACGACATCGAATGGCTGACCTCGCGCGGCGAGAGGGCCGGCGACATGGGTTACTCCGAGTTCCTCGGCTCGGTTGACGCCGTGATCATGGGTCGCAACACTTACGACCGGCTTATCGGTTTCGGCGAAGAGAACTGGCACTACGGCGACCGCCACGTCGGCGTCCTCAGTACCACTCTTCCCGGGGACGCCGACCCCCGCATCACCGTCTACCGAGACATGGACAGCCTCGTCGCCGACCTCGACAAGCGCGGGATCAAGCACGTCTACCCCGACGGTGGACGCCTGATCCAGAGCTTCATCCGCGCCGGACGCGTCGACGCGTTCACCATCAGCGTCGCCCCGGTCCTTATCGGAGCCGGTCACCGTCTCTTCGGTGACCTTACCGAGGACGTCCCGCTTCGCCTGGTCTCGGCCACCGACATCGGCGGCTTCGCGCAACTGCGCTACACCGTGCAGAAGTAGCGGCGCATGTCCGGGCTGACCGGTGATGCGTTGCGGTAACGGGCCGGTGGTTGTCACGGTCGCATTAGTAGTGTTCTCAGCTATGACTGAACCGACCTACCTGCATGCCACCCGCGTCGCTTACGACACCGTTGCCGAAAACTACGCCAAGCTCGTGCCCTCCGCGTTCGAGGACGATCTGTACGGCCGCGCGATGATAAGCACGTTCGCCGAACTCACCCGGGTCCTCGACGCCGGGCCCGTCGCTGACCTCGGCTGCGGGCCCGGCCACGTGACAGCACACCTGCAGTCCCTCGGGGTGACCGCGTTCGGCATCGACCTGTCCCCGGAAACCGTTGCGGTTGCCCGGCGCAGGCATCCAGAGCTGCAATTCGACGAAGGGTCGATGACCGACCTGGACCTGGCGGACGGCAGTCTTGGCGGCGTCATCGCCTGGTACTCCATCGTGCACACCCCTCCGGAACTGCTGCCGGTCGTGTTCGCAGAGTTCCACCGCGTGCTGGCTCCAGGCGGCCATCTGCTGATCGCCTTCAAGGCCGGTGACAGGCTCCGACGCCTGGAGAACGCATACGGGCATGAGTTGTCCCTCGACGTCTACTGGGTCTCTCCCGACCGCATCGCCGAGCTGCTGAGTCAGGCCGGGCTGACGGTGGATGCCCGGCTGATCCGCGAGCCGAACGAGCAGGAGAAGCCCCGCCAAGGTCAGCAGGCGTACCTCCTGGCCCGGAAGTCGGCCAAGCCTGGAACAAGGGACGCCGACACCATTGCGTAACACGACCCAGTCGTCCGCAGGTGTGCTCTGGAGGTTCATAGACGGCGGCGGGCGGCGGGGTCACGTTCGGCGACGTGCCGGGAGCGGGCCGGCAGCATCCCGCTGCCCCACGCCTGCACATTCACCGACCTCGGCCCGGCCACCCGCCTCCAGGACCTGGCCGACGCTCAGCGCAGGCGCCAAGCCAAGGCGGATCAGGAAGAGGACTGACCGCCGTCACGCCTGCTGCCTACTTCTGCCGTGCTCCGGCTGGTCTCCTTGTTGGGACCTGTCCCCGAGTGGTGGACACCTCTGAGCCCGGATCCACCGGTGAATCTCGCGGGGGCGCAGTCTCTCGCCGAGTAGCGTCGGCTGTGTGAGGCAGGGGTGTGAGGGCGTGCGAGATCCGC
>NZ_JBHVCT010000190.1:0-2116 GCF_042803195.1 Streptomyces sp. NPDC057428 | reverse complement strand
TCGCAAGTACTGCTTCGGCGTGGAACGTGGTGAGTGATCGGTCGGGTCGGGCACGCTGTTGGGTATCTGAAGGTATGGCCGTGAGGCTGCCTTCGGTTGCCGGCCCCAGTGCACTCGTTCGTCAGGACGGGGTGATGGGTGGCTGGTCGTTGTTTGAGAACTGCACAGTGGACGCGAGCATCTGTGGCCAAGTTTTTAAGGGCGCACGGTGGATGCCTTGGCACCAGGAACCGATGAAGGACGTGGGAGGCCACGATAGTCCCCGGGGAGCTGTCAACCAAGCTTTGATCCGGGGGTTTCCGAATGGGGAAACCCGGCAGTCGTCATGGGCTGTCACCCGCTGCTGAACACATAGGCAGTGTGGAGGGAACGCGGGGAAGTGAAACATCTCAGTACCCGCAGGAAGAGAAAACAACCGTGATTCCGGGAGTAGTGGCGAGCGAAACTGGATGAGGCCAAACCGTATGCGTGTGATACCCGGCAGGGGTTGCGCATGCGGGGTTGTGGGATCTCTCTTTCATGGTCTGCCGACTGTGAGACGAGTCAGAAACCGTTGGTGTAGGCGAAGGACATGCGAAAGGTCCGGCGTAGAGGGTAAGACCCCCGTAGCTGAAACATCAACGGCTCGTTTGAGAGACACCCAAGTAGCACGGGGCCCGAGAAATCCCGTGTGAATCTGGCGGGACCACCCGCTAAGCCTAAATATTCCCTGGTGACCGATAGCGGATAGTACCGTGAGGGAATGGTGAAAAGTACCGCGGGAGCGGAGTGAAATAGTACCTGAAACCGTGTGCCTACAAGCCGTGGGAGCGTCGCTGTTGTTCTTCGGAACAGCAGTCGTGACTGCGTGCCTTTTGAAGAATGAGCCTGCGAGTTAGCGGTGTGTAGCGAGGTTAACCCGTGTGGGGAAGCCGTAGCGAAAGCGAGTCCGAATAGGGCGATTGAGTTGCACGCTCTAGACCCGAAGCGGAGTGATCTAGCCATGGGCAGGTTGAAGCGGAGGTAAGACTTCGTGGAGGACCGAACCCACCAGGGTTGAAAACCTGGGGGATGACCTGTGGTTAGGGGTGAAAGGCCAATCAAACTCCGTGATAGCTGGTTCTCCCCGAAATGCATTTAGGTGCAGCGTCGTGTGTTTCTTGCCGGAGGTAGAGCACTGGATAGGCGATGGGCCCTACCGGGTTACTGACCTTAGCCAAACTCCGAATGCCGGTAAGTGAGAGCACGGCAGTGAGACTGTGGGGGATAAGCTCCATGGTCGAGAGGGAAACAGCCCAGAGCATCGACTAAGGCCCCTAAGCGTACGCTAAGTGGGAAAGGATGTGGAGTCGCAGAGACAACCAGGAGGTTGGCTTAGAAGCAGCCACCCTTGAAAGAGTGCGTAATAGCTCACTGGTCAAGTGATTCCGCGCCGACAATGTAGCGGGGCTCAAGCGTACCGCCGAAGTCGTGTCATTCATACACATAGGGCCAACGCCCGTATGGATGGGTAGGGGAGCGTCGTGTGCCGGGTGAAGCAGCCGCGGAAGCGAGTTGTGGACGGTTCACGAGTGAGAATGCAGGCATGAGTAGCGATACACACGTGAGAAACGTGTGCGCCGATTGACTAAGGGTTCCTGGGTCAAGCTGATCTGCCCAGGGTAAGTCGGGACCTAAGGCGAGGCCGACAGGCGTAGTCGATGGACAACCGGTTGATATTCCGGTACCCGCTTTGAAACGCCCAATACTGAATCAGGCGATGCTAAGTCCGTGAAGCCGGCCCGATCTCTTCGGAGTTGAGGGTAGTGGTGGAGCCGACGAACCAGACTTGTACTAGGTAAGCGATGGGGTGACGCAGGAAGGTAGTCCAACCCGGGCGATGGTTGTTCCCGGGGTAAGGGTGTAGGCCGTGTGGTAGGTAAATCCGTCACACATTAAGGCTGAGACCTGATGCCGAGCCGATTGTGGTGAAGTGGATGATCCTATGCTGTCGAGAAAAGCCTCTAGCGAGTTTCATGGCGGCCCGTACCCTAAACCGACTCAGGTAGTCAGGTAGAGAATACCGAGGCGTTCGGGTGAACTATGGTTAAGGAACTCGGCAAAATGCCCCCGTAACTTCGGGAGAAGGGGGGCCATC
>NZ_JBHVCT010000189.1:0-3775 GCF_042803195.1 Streptomyces sp. NPDC057428 | reverse complement strand
ACACCCCACACCCGAATCCGCGACGCCGCCCCGACACGCCCTACAGAACCCCGAACCGATCGCACCACCATCAAGCCGGTGGATCCGGGCTCAGCTACCGACTCGCCACCTGACGAATTCAGCAACGGAGTCGGCACAGAGTGACATCTCTTGTCGATTCATGTCATGCACGCATGATCACTTTGGCTGAAACTCGACTTCTGATTCTCACTGCACGTGCGCACGTCGAGAGCATGCTCTCGCCGAACGACACTGTACGTGACGACGAGTGACTCACGCACGAATCCCGCTGGACTGAGGGTCAGTTTTCAGCCATTGCACGATCGTTGCTAAGCTTGCTCTATCAAGTTTGCCGAGCCGGCCTGCATTACTCACGGCTGGCAACACGTTCGTACGGGGCGCCGGACAACGTCGCACCGAGGAGCGTTCGCGCGCGAAGGAGTTCGTCCAGTTCGACGAGCACCCTCGATGCTGCGAGAGACGTGGTGGCACCGAGACCGACGGGTGCCGCACGCCGGAACCTTCCGGAACGGCCTGATCCGCCCCGGCTGGATTCGAAGGGTCATCTTGTTCATGGAAAGACGTGGGCGTTCCCGCGCCCTGCCGGCGCTGATAGCCGCCGCCTGTCTCGGGGTTCTCGCCGCAGCCCCGACTCCCGCCTTCGGAGCCGATCCGGCGGCGCGTGCCGGGAGTTCCCTCTCCCCCGGCGACCGGGCCAAGATCGACAAAGTGGTCGCCGCCCAGAAGCGCGCGCTGAAGAAGACCGGCACCACCTCGGACACCACCCCCGAGAACGTGAGCCCGGCGTGCGACGTGCCGAAATCGGCGACCGAGGCGCTCTGCTTCGCGATGCGGGTCAAGGATGTCCACGGCGGGAAGGGAGTGCGCGCGGCCTCCGAGGCCCCGGCGGGCCTGGCGCCCAGCGACCTGTTGAGCGCCTACAATCTGCCCGCCAACGGCGGCGCGGGCGCGACCATCGCCGTCATCGCGGCCTACGACAACCCGAATGCCGCCGCAGACCTCGCGCTGTACAGGGAGCAGTTCGGTCTTCCGACGCTGGAGGACGGCCAGTTCGTCAAGGTCAACCAGCGGGGTGACGAGGGTGACTACCCCTCACCCGACAGCGGATGGGCTGCGGAGATCGCCCTCGACCTCGACATGGTGTCGGCTGTCGCACCCAAGGCGAAGATCATCCTCGTGGAGGCCGACAGCGGCGCGCTCACCAACCTGGGTGCGAGTGTCGACACGGCCGTCGAGTTGGGCGCGACCTATGTGTCCAACAGCTACGGCCTGAACTACACGGACACGTCGGGCACCGCGGACAACAGCTCCTTCGTGGAGTTCGCACAACGCCACTATGACCACCCCGGTGTAGCCATGGTCGCCAGCAGCGGTGACACGGGCTACGGCGTCACGTTCCCCGCCTCCGCCCCCACCGTCACCGCGGTCGGCGGCACCTCCCTGGTTCGGAACGGGTCCACCGCGCGCGGCTGGAACGAGTCGGTCTGGGCGGGTACTGGATCGGGCTGTTCCGCCTTCCTGGCGAAACCCGTGTACCAGAAGGACAGCGGCTGCGAACAGCGCACGGTCACCGATGTCTCGGCGGTCGCCGACCCGGAGACGGGCGTCGCCGTCTACAACACCTACGGTGAGTACGGGGAGGGCTGGGGCCAGTACGGCGGGACCAGCGCCTCGGCTCCAATCATCGCGGCGACCTACGCGCTGGCCGGCCCTGTGGCGGACGGTACGCAGCCGGCCGCGTACCCCTACGCGAACCGCCGCCTGAATGACATCACCTCGGGATCCAACAGCACACGTTCCTGCTCCCCCGCCTATCTCTGCAAAGCAGCGGTGGGCTACGACGCACCCACCGGGCTCGGCACCCCCAACGGGACCGCGGCCTTCCGCAACGGTCCGACCGGCTCGCTGAGCGGCAAGGTCACCGACGGGGGCCACAAGCCGATTACCGGTCGGCTCGTGACGTTGTCCGACAGCACCGGCAGGTCCGTCTACTCCACGACGACGGACAGCAACGGCGTGTACCGGCTCAACGTCTCGCCCGGCGCGTACAAGGCATCCGTGTCGCTCTTCGGTTACCGGACCGCCACGGGCACCGTCACCGTGTCCGCGGCCAAGGCCGCGAAGACCGACCTCGTGCTCGTGAAGCTGCCGACGCGAAGGATGTCGGGCAAGATCGTCGACGGCTCCGGCCAGGGCTGGCCGCTCTACTCGAAGATCACGTTCGACGAGATGCCGGGCGGGGCGTTCTACACCGACCGCAGGACCGGCGCCTACGCGCTAGATCTGCCGAGCGGTGCCACATACACGATGCACGCCGCGCCGGTCTATCCCGGTTACACGCCGTCCGACATCAAGATCGCGCTCGGCGCGAAGGACATGCGGCGCGACATCTCCGTCAAGGCTGACTTGACGTCATGTGTCGCCCCTGGCTACGGCTACGCCGCACAGACCGACTTCGAGAACTGGGCCTCCGGGCCCCGGAGCGGTTGGAGCGTCTCGAACGCCCCCGGTAGCCCCTATGGCTGGCAGTTCGACCAGCCCGACAACATGACGGGGGGCACCGGCGGCTTCGCGACCGCCTCTCCCTGGACCTCGCCGGCGCCAGATGTTGCTCAGGACACCACGCTGACCTCGCCGTCGTTCGATCTGAGCGGGCGAACCGACGCGGATCTTCAGTTCGACACGACCATGTACGACGCCGGCGAGAACGGCGCCACCCTCAACGCCTCCGTCAGCATCGACGCCGGTCACACCTGGACCAGCGTGTTCAAGGAGAACAACTCGATCGTATTGCCGCATCACGTGACCGCTCCGCTCGATGCGGCGCTCGGGCACCGTGACGTCCGGCTGCGCCTTCACTTCAAGGGCGAGGGGTACTCCCAGGTTCAGATCGACAACGTGTCGGTCGGCCGGTGCCAGGCGCTCGGTGGCGGGCTGATCACAGGTGTCGTGAAGGACGCCAACACCCACCGTCCCCTCAACGACGCCAAGATCACCGCTACTTGGGCACCGGCAACCGACCCCTATCGCGCTGCCGTCAGCGCGAAGGTGCCGGGCGACAAGCAGTCGGACGGATCCTACTGGCTGTACATCCCGCATGCCGGACGAGGTTGGATCACCACCTCGGCACCTCGCTATGCCACCAGCACGGGGAGGGCCTCCGCCTCCCGTTCGGTGAGTGAGTACAACCCTGCCCTGAACGCCGGTCAGTTGAAGGTGACCTCCGGAAAGGCAGGACTGAGCGCGGCCCTGGACGGCAAGGCCAGTCAGGACGTCACGCTCACCAACACCGGGCGCAGGCCGCTCACGGTCACGCTCTCCGAGCAGAGCCGGAACACTGCCGCGAAGGGGTGGACCGCCACCGCGGACGGCGGTTGGCGAGACATGCCTGGCTCCCCCATGGCAGCCGAGAACTCTGTCGTCGGCTCATACGAGGGAAAGATCTACACGGTCGGCGGCACCGACGAAGTCACCATCTTCGCCGACGGTTACGCCCTCGATCCGGGCTCACGGTCCTGGTCCCGCATCGCACGGCTGCCGGAACCTCGCACGGACGCCGCAGGCGCATTCCTGGACGGAACGCTGTACGTCGTCGGCGGGTACGGCCGTGAGGGCGGTCATTCAGTCGCCACCTCGACCACCTTCGCGTACCACCCTCAGACCCGAATCCGCAGGTAGTGGCGTGCTCGTGGGTCGTCAGCGGTCAACTTGCGTGATGCGGGGTGTTGTTGGGTTTCCGGCGTGTTGGTGTTCT
>NZ_JBHVCT010000188.1:0-3797 GCF_042803195.1 Streptomyces sp. NPDC057428 | reverse complement strand
GCGTCCGGGGTACCACCACCCGAGCTACCTCACACAGCGTGACCGGCGAGCCCGCCCGTCACCGCCGCACCCCCATCAAATTCGAAGACCCGTCATATCCAGCCTCTTCGTAGAGCCTGGACACCTGATCGATAGAAGCTGACCCCAGGTCTACTCGGGCTACGCCGGGGAATGCGTCACACAATCTCTGCCGCCGGGAAGTGTCGTTGAACCCGCTCATCCGGTGAGCACACTCCTGACCGCACCCGGCACCCATACTTGACAGTTGGGGCACATTTTGAACTTCTTTCCTTTCTGGTTGAGGGTGATGATATCCAAGTTCTCCAACGATGCTCCATCATTTAGGGCGTTAGTGCACATTCGCGCTTCTGCGCACACGCCTGGCGGGCGACCGTTGGGGAGCTGGGACTCTCCAGGTAGCCGGGAGGTCACACCGGTGTGGTGCCCAGTGGCGGGTCCACTCTCACCGTAGTAGGTAATTCCGGTGGTTCGGTCACGCCCTACGCTGAACGCGCCCGGCAGGATTTCACCTTCGGAAAGGCTGCCCTTGACCTCTTCGATCCGAGCTTTGCCGAGCTTGGTCAGCTCACTCTGAAGTTCAGCGTCGCCGCAATTGTGAACCAGGACCGGCGTGGCCCCCGCCAGCACATAGTACGTGTGGCATACACCCCTGCTCTACCTGCGTTTTCGCAGGCGGGCGGGGTTTTGACGGTCCGTCCAGGTCCGTCGTTGTGCGCCGATGTCCGTGGCTGTTGCCGTCGCTACTGCCGTCAGCGGTATAGACCACAACGGGTGTCTGGCGGTCCGCCCTCGTTCGGCTCCCGCGCCGTGCGGATTGTCCCTATCCTGGCGTCATGAACACCTTGCGTGAAGAGCTGCACGAGCTGATCGACCGGCTACCAGAGTCGCAGGTCGCGCCGATACTGGCCCTCGTGCGGGAGAGCACTCCGGCCGAGGACGGCGGGCAGAACTGGCCTCTGCCCGACTTCGTCGGCGCACTGTCCAGCGGCAAGGGCGACCTGGGCGCCCGCTCCGGCGAGATCCTCCGCGCCGAGATGGGACGCGAAGCCGAGTGATCATCTGGGACACCGGGGCGCTGGTTGCCGCTGCCGATGCCGACGACCAGGACCACGCCCGCTGCGTCGATCTGATGCGCCGCACCCCACGCCCGCTGCTGGTGCCCTATCCCGTGCTCACCGAGGTCTGCTACCTCCTGGAACGCGAGCACGGCACCCGCGCGGAAGCCGCCTTCCTGCGCTCTGTCAGTCTGGGGCAGATCAGCCTGATCCCCCTGGCCGCCCAGGACATCGACCGTATGGTCGAGCTGGTCGAGAAGTACGCCGACTTCCCCCTCGGCGCGGTCGACGCCTCCGTCTTCGCCATCGCCGAACGCCTCGGAGCGGACGCCATCGCCACCCTCGACCGCCGCCACTTCAGCGTCGTCCGCCCCAAGGCGCCCCTCTCCTTCACTCTGCTGCCGTAGGCCAGCCGCGGCTGGACCGAAACAGCGCGGGCTGGGCCCCCGGCAGACTCCGGGGCCTGAGCGGGGGTGGTCCCTCGTCAGTCGGGCAGCTTCGCCGGACCAGGGTTCCCCGGGGGCCACCAAGGCTCACACCGTGACGCTCGCGCTCGACCTTGGCGGCCCCCGGGGGTTCCTGGTACGCCTCCGGTGACCGGACGGCGAGGGACCCCTGCCGCGACCCGACCACCCATCACCACGACGGACCCGCACCCTCATTCGGCCTCCTCCCCCTCGGAGAGAGGGCCGGGGCCTGGGGCAGAGCCCAGAACAACCCCCCGCTGGTGGCTGTTGCGCGCTCGGACTAGCGGGGCAGCTGGCAAGCGGGGCGGAGACAGGAGCGGGCGGCGGCCCCGAGGGGCCGGAGCGCGCGCGGCCCGCGCCAGCGGGCCGCCTTGAACCAGTAAAGAAACTCTGAACAGCTCAGCTCAGGCACCTCGTGCAGCAGGGGGTGGAACTCGTGGTGATCAAGTAACTGTTGGGGCACGCCCACATCGGCGTCACTCCACCGTCTACGCACACGTCCGCCTACGCTTCCAGTGCCAGGCCATCGACCTCCTCGGACACACACTCAGCGGATACGCCCAGCTCTGCGCCGAGACCAACGACGGCGACGATCCGCCGGTTTGCGCAGCACCCGTCCGCTGACGTTGCCGTCAACTACTGCCGTCAAGACAGCCAGAGGCCCCGCTGGAGCACCTCTCCGACGGGACTTCTGTTGCGTTCGTAGCTCTCAGCCTCGAATTCACCGTGAGCAGCCGCTCGCGACCAATTTCTTGATCGCCATTTCGAAGCCCCGGAAGCGAGCAACTGACAGAAGCACCGCCGCGGCTTTGCTGGGGCCCACTGCCAGGACGGGCTGCGCGTGGCATCAACCAGTGATGCCGGCGTCCTCATCCGTGTAATATGCCTCGATCAAGCGCGCGTAGGCCTGCGCGAAGCTCTCGCTTCTCGCGATGGCAACGAGTGGATCCTCACTGGCGATCGCATCAAGCCCACGGGCCTCTTCCTCCAAGGCGCTGAAGTCGACCTTGTGCCAGTCGGCAACGAGATGGTCTTCCTCTCCCATCCCTACATGCGCCTCAGCGAGTTCGTCAGCCCTCTCGAGTGCAGTGTTCAGCGCATCTGCATCATCGGGTGCCCGAAGGAAGTCAAGAACCTCCGTCGCGAAGACCATGTGGTCGACGATTTCTGTCTGAAACGGCGGTCCCTCGGGGTCACTGGCTTCGAGCGCACCTTCGAGGGCCTCGTAGAGTTCCTCGAGATCCACTTGTCTGGCATCGCCGCGAGCCACGCCCCTTGCCGACTCGACCACTCGGGCGAGTACTTGCCGCTCTCGCTCGAACCACGGAGAGAACTTCGGATCGTGGTGAATGCTGCAGTAGCGCACGAGTAGAAGCGCCCCGACCCTCAGTTTCCCGTCCTCATCAAGTTCCTCAACGCGGTCGACTACTTCTGGAATTTCTGTCACGGCGAAAACATCCTCTCACCCATGTAGCTGAAGATACCCTTCGCATATGTCTTTACACGCCCAGGAAACGTCTGACCCTCAAGGGATCCACCCAAATCGCGGATTGAATTCTCGCAGAATGCACAAATGTTTCTGTTGGCGGCGCCACCGAGTACTGTCCATTCATTCTTCTGAATGTAGGCAAGTGCGGTCATCTCCGCATGACCCCTGCCGTTCGCGTACACATCACCAGCGGCTTCATCAAGTTGATTCTTGATCGCCCTGGGTACGTAGGGCCGGTTCGAAGCAACTACTGACCTAATATTCCCCTCAGTATCCCGAGCCATCAGCACCGCTGTCGTGTCGTTCTTGTAGGCATATCCACCGTCGCCGTCCTCGGGCCCCTTAAAGAGGCCCTTGTGCAATTCCTGAGCGCGGTCGTACGACTGCTTTGCATAGACGTTGCAGTTATGGACAAGGACCGGCGTATCGCCTGCCTCCACATAGTACGTGTGCTACGCGAAGCCTTCGATCTGCTTTTTCGCAGGTCAAGTGCGGTTTGCTGGTCCGGTGAAGTGCGCGGATGTCCGTGGTTGTGCGGGGTTGTTGCCGTCGCTACTGCCGTCAGACGGTTCAGCCCAGGTACGGCTTCTCGCGCTGGTTTAGGAAGTGCTGGAGCCTGAGTCGTTGGGTGTGGTGCATCGGCAACTGTTCGATCTCTTCCGGCGGTACAAACGTAAGCATTCAGCGTGACCGCGTTGCGTGACGGTTTCGGGCATGGGGTGACGGCCGGTGACCGGTGGTCAACGGCTGGGGTGTGGGCGGTCA
>NZ_JBHVCT010000187.1:0-3929 GCF_042803195.1 Streptomyces sp. NPDC057428 | reverse complement strand
CGTCCGGGGTACCACCACCCGAGCTACCTCACACAGCGTGACCGGCGAGCCCGCCCGTCACCGCCGCACCCCCATCAAATTCGAAGACCCGTCATGCTTCCTCCCCGCACTTCATGCCCGCGGGCCCGGCTACGCGCCGCAGTTGTCCCGCAAGAATGACCTTCCCTGTCAACTCGTCGACATATGCCGGACTGAGTAGCTCGAAGGCGTCTCCCTCGCCCTCGGTCACCACGAACCGGTCGCTTTCTTCCGGCTCCGTCACTCGCAGCAACCGCAGTTCCCGCAGATGCGCCGTCATCGCACCATCGACGGCCTCGCGACTGTCTCCGGCCCGGGACCAGAGGAGCGCGTCGATTTCGGCGAGACGTCCGGCGAACTGGGCGCGCGTACGGAATTCGTCCAGGACCGCCCTACGCACGGCCATGGCAAGCGCCCCGGAAGGGGCCACCTCGTCGACCCCGGCAGCCTCCAGTGCCTTCGGTATGCGTTCCGACACTCCCTTGATCACCGTCATCGCGTCGATTGGATCGGGACGGACATCGGCGACGCCGGTGCTCACCGACTGGGCCGGAGTCTCGGAGCTGCGCTCTCTACGACGCCTCAGGCCCCCGGGTTTGTGTGGTGCCTCCGTGCCCCTCGTGCCGGGTTGCGTCTGGCCGCAGGCGGGGCAGGGACGGTGGGGGCGTTCTCTCTTGGGAGTCTTCTTGTTCGGAGGCATCAGGCTCTGCTTCGTTCGGTAAGGACGGTTAATCAGGACACGGAAGTCGATGAGGTCATCGCGTGGAACTGCGGCGGTCGAGTCGCGGGGCGGTGGTCCGGAAGTCGTCGAGGAGTTCGACTGCGGCACGGGCACGGATGGCCTCGAGCTCGCCGCCGCTCGTCACTGGGGTCCGGCGTGGCAGGGCATCCACCGGGGGCACGAGATGCCGCGGAACCTGGGAGGGCATGACGTACCGAGACCGGTCGAGCGGCAACTGGTAGAAGACGTCCTAGCCGACCTCGCCGCGCAGCGCGCCACGGATGCGTTCCTCGGCCAAGTTCAGGGCGGACTGAGCCTTGGCATCTCCCTCCCACTGGCGGAATATTCCCCGGCAGCGTTCCTCCCACCCGTCGGCACCGTGATCCAGGCCGATTTGGAGGAAGGGATTGCTGAACGGGCCGCGGTGGTTCCGCCTTGTCTCCCTCCAGGCCTGCAGGAGACGAAGGTTGCGTTCGGCGACGGCACCACCCTGAGCGGCGGCCTTCTCGGCATACTCCTTGGCGGAATCGAGTAGCCTGTCCCGTCCCGTGGCCGACTTGGACCTCTCACTCTGCTCCACGGCCGCGTACGCCGCGATGGCGTATCCCTCCTGCGTCAACTCCGCGGAGATCTTCCGGCCACTGCCGCCGCGGGTTAGGGAGTGCGCCTGCCGTGTCGCCGCCTCCATCTCGCCTGCCTTGACCAAGTCGTAGGCCCGATTCACGGCCACGTGCGCATAGAAAGGACTGCGCCCGGCGTCGACGAGCTCCCGTGGTTTCCACAATGTGGCCATCAGATGCCAGAGCCCCCGGTCCTCACCCATGCTCGGCGGCCATTGCCCGGACAGAGCGCCCGACTTGAGGTCGCGCAATTCGATCTGCTGGGCTCGCGGCAGAACCGCGTCTAGGGACTCAAGGGCTGCCGCGTCGCCGTCCAGGACGACGTCGTACAGAAGGTCCCACACATCGTCCGGTTCCTGCCGGGTGAGCGTCTCACCGCGCAGGAAGGACTTTCGGCGTAGATAGGCCTGCCAGTCGAGCCGCTCGGCCTCCTCGTCGGTGAGCCTCTCGGGAGCGAGACGCGCGCGCAGGTAGAGACCTTCCTGCTCGTCGCGAATCTTCCATGGCGCGTCCTCGGCCAGCAAACCACCGTGGTCGACCAGATCGTCGATGACAGTCAGAGGAGCCCAGGCGAGGAGTCCGTCCAGGAAGCGGTTGGGTATAGGGACTGTGCCACGGGTGGCAGCGGTCGCGAAGAGAGAGAAAACGGGGCCGCCTGTGAACGAATGGGAGCGCTTGGTGACGAGATCCAGGCCGGGGCCGTCGAACACAGCAGTCGGCACCGTTCCAGGCCTGCCTCGTTGAGCCATCGCACTCCGGTGGCCCAGAGATTGCGCATGTGTCCGAGGACCGACGCCGACGGCAGGTGGCTCAGCCCGGCGCGGACCGCGGGCAACAAGGCCTCGCGGTCCGGATCCCCTTCGAGCGCCCGAGTGAGCACCAGCCTTTCCGCCTCGGTTATCCCGGCGACGGCCGCTGTTTCCGTGAGCATGGCCAGCACGGCTTCGACGGCCTCGTTCCCCCCGACACCGAGCCAACGCCACTTGCGCTGGACGAAACCGCTCACACCCGAGGGCCCCTGGCTCTCCCGGCGTTCACGTGCCCGCTTCAGGCGCTCTCGTTCGGCGGCCTTCGCCGCTTGCCGGGCGGCGGCCGGGTCCGTCATGTCGTACACGCCCGACAGGTTATCCGTGTGGTCTGACAATCCAAATGGTCTCGTACGTATCGTGACCTTCGACGACGAGTGGTTCGGGACCACCGGCCGAGTACCGTGGGACAGAGTTATTCTCCGTACTCCCTCAGCAGCTTGTTCAGATACCGGATCTTGTCGACGTCCGCCTTCGGCAGGGGATCACTGCTGTTGAAGTGCATGACGTTGTTGCGGATCCGGCGAATCTCCTCCAGCCGCGCAATGAACACCCTGCGGTCGAGCGGCCATCCAAGCTGTTCCCACAGTCCCGGGTTCTCCAGCACCCGCTGGTAGTCGCCGACGGTCATGTCACCGAAAGAGGCGATGCGTTCACCCGCCGGGTCGCACAGGCCGGTGACCTCGGGCAATGTGAAGGCCCCCACGATGACCTGTCGCAGTCGGCGGTCCATTTCTCCGATCAGGAGGAAATGTCCGGCCAGTTCGCCGTAGGCCTGGGCGACATCGGCGGCGGTGACGATCCCGGCGATCGCGTTGTGCTGGTCCCTGACGAGTACGAAGTCGTGCTCGACCAGCGTGGGCAGGACATCGATCAGGTCGTGGTCGTAGCGGACGTCGCGTGCGTCCATGACTGCCTGTGCGAGGTGGGCGCCGGGGTCGGCATGGCGGGCGCGCGCTATGGACTTCCACGAGACGGATCCCCGCAGATTGTGCGGTCCGGCAAGGACGGGCAACTGGGAGAAGTCGTGGAGGAGCATCAGCGTGATGACCTCCTCGAACGTGGCCGTCGGCTTGACACTGACGATGCCGGCGAGGGCGGATGGCAGGGTGCCGACGGTCAATCCCGTCTCGCGTGGATCCAGCTCTTCGGACCGTCCGTCCGGCGTCGGGGCCGTCACTGGCAATCCGGCGAGGGGAATGTCTTCGGTCTGCTCTTCCGCAGCCTTGACCAGTTGCACTGTCGCAGTCAGGGACACCTTGTCGAATTCGGGTGAGGTGATCAGGCTGTGGTTGGCGAGTTCGGCCTGGATCTGGTCGTTGACGGCGCCTCGGCCGGTTGCGCCCCACCAAGCCAGCAGTTCCTGCACGGAGAGAGACAACGGGCGCCCTGTCTCTGCCGATTCACGTGCTTTCTTCAGCCGTGCGTGCCGCTCACTGGGCGACACGGATGTCTGCTGGCGCTCATTCTCCGGTGCTGTGGGATCGGCCTCTGCGGCGGCCCGGTCGAGCAGTTCCTGACGCAACTGCGCGAGGTATCTGCCGTCGTCGACCTGCCATGCCTCCCAGCCGTCGAACGTTCCGTTCCCGACGGCGACCATGGCCGCCTTGGAAGGCGAGCGGAACTCCTCCCCGTCCGAAAGCTGAATCCATCCCCGGGGTGTGACCACGTAAGCATTCAGAAGGTCGTGGTCTGGGGCTTTGTCTGACGATGTGACAGGTGGTGGGCGGGTGCGGCAGGATCCGTGCTCGTGTCGTCCGTCTT
>NZ_JBHVCT010000186.1:0-4141 GCF_042803195.1 Streptomyces sp. NPDC057428 | reverse complement strand
CCGTAACCGCGCCAACCAGCGGCTCCGATCACGTTGTGCAACCACCCGGCGGAGCCGACGGGAAGCACACCCCCACTAAATTCGAAGACCCGATATGACGTAGGGGTAGAGTTGCGCGGATTTCTCGAAGAGTATCGAGAGTTCTCCATTTCGTGGATCTACCGCGAAATGGAGGTGGGTGTGCAGATTGACGCAGAAGAAGCCCTTTCTTTCTACCCCGGTAACATTCGCATATTTTCTCAGAGGGTGGGGCGCCCTCTGGTCCCCGTTGGTTCTGCGTTCGCCACCGAGGAAGTGGTATTGATCGCGAGTGATGGAGACGTATTTCTCGCTGGGGATGCCGGAATGCAGTATGTCGGGAACGGTTTTATGCAATCTATGCAAGCCCTGATTTCTGGAAATTGGGACAAGACCTTCTTTTGAAGGCGTAGTCTCAATCCGCATGAGGGTCCGCCGGCTTGAAGGTCTGCCGGCATTGCCCTCACGCTGAGGCAAACCGCTGATTACTGCCGTGGTGTTGCGTCAGCGGCCTGATGCTGAACAGGAATGGAAATCGAGAGGCCCCACCAGGTTCATTCTGGTGGGGCCTCTCGCGTGCGCTGGGGCTCCTGACGGCAGTAGTTGACGGCAACGTCAGCGGACGGGTGCTGCACAGAGCGGCGGTTCGCCGCGGTCGTCGGGCTGCTTGGTGGAGTCGTCGGAGCCCTGGAGAGCACGGCCGAGGAGGGCGTGGAAGTGGCGATTGAGGTTCGCCGGATCGATCGGCCCTCCTGCCGGCGTGCTGAAGACGAGACCGTTGTCCTTCCAGTCCTCCCCTGCCGCCGAACGCTCTCCTTCCTGCACTTCAGGGTGTTCCTTGAACGAGTGGATGCACTCCCTGGGGAGGGCGATGCGTCGTTCGGATGCGCGGGTTTTGGTGGGCATCGTGGTCAGCCCTCCGGTCTGGGTGCGCTGGAGGGTGCGTCGGATGCTGACGGTGCCTGTCTGGAGGTCGAGGTCCTCCCACTGGAGGCCGAGGAGTTCGCCCTTGCGGAAACCGGCGCGGAGGGCGAGTTCATACAGCTCGAACAGGCGGTCATTGCGGACAGCCGCGAGGAACTGGCGGGCTTCATCTGCGGTGATCTCCAGCGTGGTTGGCAGACCGCGCCTGCCGACGACCCCCGCCCCCGTACGTGCAGACCGCAGACGCACTCCGCAAGCAGATCCAGGACGGCCGGCTCGCGCCGGGAGCCAAGCTCCCATCTGCCCGCGAGCTGCAATCCCAATACGGCATCGCCAACTCCACCGCGCAGAAAGCACTGCGGGTCCTCAAGGAGGAGGGGCTGATCTACTCCGTACAAGGCAGGGGCGTCTTCGTCCGCGAGCTCAGCCCTCGCGATCAGTTCCTCAAGCGCTACAACGAGACGCTGGAAGAGATGGCTGCCCAGCATCGGGCCGATGAGGAAGCGGTACGGCTCAGCGGCAAGACCGACGACGAGGTAGCCGCCGAACTCGCCGCCGCCGAGTTACGGTTCGCCAAGGCAAGTGGCCAGTTCGAGGCCAACACCGCCCATCGCGACGCCATGCGCGCCGTCATGGAGCAACGGAAGCGACTCAGCGGCAACTACACGCCCGAAGAGCGGGCCGCGAGCGTCCAGCGCCTACACGACCGGCTGAACGAAGGCAGACACCGACGCTGAACGGGCTGCACGAGACGGAGCAGCAGGACTCTCAGCACGAGGTGAGCTGTTCAGAGTTTCTTTACTTGATCAAGGCGGCCCGCTGGCGCGGCCCGCGCGCGCTCCGGCCCTGCGGGGCCGCCGCCCGCTCCTGTCTCCGCCCCGCTTGCCGTCGGCCCCGCCGGTCCGGGCACGCACAGCCAGCACAGTAAGCCACCTGGGGCGCTGCCCCAGACCCCGGCCCTCCCTCCGAGGGGCAGGGGGCCGAATGCCGGGTGCGGCTTCGTCGTGGTGAGTGGTCGCGGGGCGCGGGTGGGGTCCCTCGTCGCCCAGTCACCGGAGGCGTACCAGGAACCCCCGGGGGCCGCCAAGGCCGAGCGCACGCGTCACGGGGTGAGCCTTGGCGGCCCCCGGGGAACCCTGGTCCGGCGAAGCTGCCCGACCGACGAGGGACCCCACCCGCTCAGGCACCGCTTGTGCCGGAGCCCGGCCGCCCCGCCCGAGGGTGGTGATCGCTCCTTGGCGGGTATCTGCCGGATAGCCACCGGTTGATGCGCCCGTCCGGCGTACCGTGGCGCTGGAGGTGGTGAGCGGATGGCTACGGAACTCACGGAGCTGGCGGACAACGTCCGCAAGTACCGGCGTCGCGCCGGGATGAGCCAGGAGGAACTGGCCCACGCCGCAGGCGTGTCACCGGGAACAGTGCGCAAGGTCGAGCAGGGCGGGACAGTCCGCATGGAGACGCTGCACACCCTCGCCCGCGCACTGGAGGTGACCACGGCAACGCTGCTGGCCCCGGACGCTCCGCAACCGGTGCGCCGAACCGAGGACAGAAACCGCGTCAACCTCATCGAGCTGCGGACCGCCCTGACACCGCCGGTCGGGCTGGCCGATGCGGGCGGCGAGGCCGGCGAGGAGGAGCCCAACGTGCGCCGCTTCCGCCGGGCGGTGCATGACGGCGCGGTGCTGTACCACTCCGACAGCTACAAGAGCGTCGCCTCCCAACTCCCCGGACTCCTGCGGGACGCCAACAGCGCGGTCGCCTACTACGACAACGGCGAGGAACACCGCCAGGCGCTCCTGGCCCGAGCCGAAGCCCTGCAACTGGCCGGGCGCTATCTCACGCAGGTGCGGCAGTACGACCTCGCCTACACCGCTCTGGCCGGGGCCATCACCGAGGCCCGCCAAGCCGCGGACCCACTCACCGCAGCCTCCGGCGTGATCGGCATGTGCTGGCTGCTGCTGCGCCAGGGACGCCTGGACGAGGCGGAACACCTGGCCGCCCAGACCGCCGACATGATCGAGCCGAGGCTGTCCAGGGCGTCCCCCGACGAATGTGCGGCGTGGGGCTGGCTGGCACTACGGGCTGCGGCTGCCGCAGGCCGCAACAACCGCCCCCAGGAGGCCCGTCACTACCACCGTGTGGCCACTACAGCGGCATCGGCCGTGGGACGGGAGCACACCGGCTCGTTCTTCCGGCACTGGACGACCTTCGGTCCGCTGACGGTCGGCATGAAGGGTGTGGAGGACGCCATGGTCGTGGGCGACGTGCGCACCGTCGTCCGCAAGGCCGGCGAGGACGCCCTGTCGCCCAAGGCATGGAAGAGCACAGGGCGGCCGAGCGACGACAACTGGAACCGCCACCGCATGGACGTAGCACGCGCCCACGCTCGCACCGGCGACCTGACCGCGGCGATGGACGAGCTGACCGGGGTTCGCCGCGCATCCCCCCAGTGGCTTCAGCATCAGCACGTGGCCGCCGAGACCATGCAGGAGATCCTGAAGAAGCGCAAGCGCACTCTCACCGCCGAGATGCGCGATATGGCTTCCTACCTGGGCGTCGTCGGCTAGCTACCACGCAGCGCAGCACTTCGCACACTCTGCGTCGCGAACTGCCCTGGCGCATACATGGAGTGACAGTCAGTCAGCTCCTACGGTCGCCGTGTCCCTATCAGCGACCCAGCCGGGGGTGCACGGTGACCAAACCCAGGAGCGACGCGGACCGCATGCGTCGCCGGGAACTGTACGACGCGGCAACAGGGCTGGCTGGCCCCCGCTTACTGCCGTGGACCACCCCGGACGGGAACCCCTGCTATCTCAGCACCGACGGCAGGGGCTACCTGTCGACGCTCGCCGACAGCATCGAAGCCGTCCAACTCGGCATGGGCGAAGAACTGCTGGAACATGTCCGCGAAGTCGTGGCCCCCGGCGCGCGAGCCCTGTCGGCCACCGAGTACCGCTGGCTGGCTTCCCGACTGGCCGAAGCCCTCACCGACGCGCTTCGGGTGGCCGAATCGCGCGGACAGCGCATCCCGGACCCGCAGGAAGAGGCGGCCGAACATGCCTGACACCGCAGCTACCGGCACGCCGGCCCGGAAGCGCTACCGCTGCAAACATTCAGCGGGTAATCGGAGCGTGATGGTTTCCGGCGTTGGATGACTGGCCGTCACGGTGGGAGCGTGGTGGAAGCGGGATGCGGTGTG
>NZ_JBHVCT010000185.1:0-4189 GCF_042803195.1 Streptomyces sp. NPDC057428 | reverse complement strand
CCGCGCACACTGAAGAGTGAGCGCGGTGCCCCCACCCTTGTCCCCCCGCTCTTCGAGCCCACAGGCCCGTCCCGCACCACCCGGCAGACAACGGCGTCAGCCGAACCCCTTAGGAGTCCTTCCGTGGCCATCTCGGTCTTCGACCTCTTCTCGGTCGGCATCGGCCCGTCCAGCTCCCACACGGTCGGCCCCATGCGCGCGGCCCGTATGTTCGCCCGTCGCCTCAAGAACGAGGGCCTGCTGGCCCACACCGCGTCGATACGCGCCGAACTGTACGGCTCCCTCGGCGCCACCGGTCACGGCCACGGCACCCCGAAGGCAGTCCTGCTCGGCCTGGAGGGCGAGTCGCCCCGCACGGTCGACGTCGAGGGCGCGGACGCCCGCGTCGAGGAGATCCGCGCCTCGGGGCGCATCAATCTGCTGGGCATGCACGACATCCCCTTCGACGCCGACGAGCAGCTGGTCCTCCACCGCCGCAAGGCGCTGCCCTACCACGCGAACGGGATGACGGTCTTCGCGTACGACCGCGACGGGGCTCCGCTCCTGGAGAAGACCTACTACTCGGTTGGCGGCGGATTCGTCGTCGACGAGGACGCCGTGGCCGGCGAGGACCCGATCGTCCCGGAGGACACCGTCCTCAAGCACCCGTTCCGCACCGGCGACGAGCTGCTGAGGCTCGCCCGGGAGACCGGCCTGTCCATCTCCTCGCTCATGCTGGAGAACGAGAAGGCCTGGCGGACCGAGGCCGAGATCCGCGCCGGGCTGCTGGAGATCTGGCAGGTGATGCAGGCCTGCGTCACCCGCGGCATGTCCCGGGAGGGCATCCTGCCCGGTGGTCTGAAGGTCCGCCGTCGCGCCGCGAACTCCGCCCGCCAGCTGCGCGCCGAGGGCGACCCGCAGAAGCACGCGATGGAGTGGATCACCCTCTACGCGATGGCCGTCAACGAGGAGAACGCCGCCGGGGGCCGTGTCGTCACCGCCCCGACCAACGGTGCGGCGGGCATCATCCCGGCTGTCCTGCACTACTGGATGAACTTCGCGGCGGGCGGCTGCACCCCGGCCGAGAAGGACGACAGCGTCGTCCGCTTCCTGCTGGCCGCGGGCGCCATCGGCATGCTGTTCAAGGAGAACGCCTCGATCTCCGGCGCCGAGGTCGGCTGCCAGGGCGAGGTCGGCTCCGCCTGCTCCATGGCCGCCGGCGCCCTCGCCGAGGTCCTGGGCGGCTCCCCCGAGCAGGTGGAGAACGCCGCCGAGATCGGCATGGAGCACAACCTGGGCCTGACCTGCGACCCGGTCGGCGGACTGGTCCAGATCCCGTGCATCGAGCGCAACGGCATGGCTGCGGTCAAGGCGGTCACGGCGGCGAAGATGGCGCTGCGCGGCGACGGCAGCCACATGGTCTCCCTGGACAAGGTCATCAAGACCATGAAGGAGACGGGGGCCGACATGAGTGTGAAGTACAAGGAGACCGCGCGGGGCGGGCTCGCGGTGAACATCATCGAGTGCTGAGGTTTCCGGCCCTGACCAGCGCGTTCGCTTCTTTCAGCGCTGTCAGGGCCTTCCCTGCTTTCATGGCGGAAGTCCCTGGAATATCCCTGGGACAGACGTGAGAGTCCCTGAAAAGTCCCTGGTGGATCCCCCGCCAGGGATTACGGGACAGCCCTTACCCAATAACAAGAGTCTTGTTAATCTTGGCCCCATGGCTACCCCCCCGGCGCCCGGCGAAGGACCCGTCCGGCCCGTATCGGTCTCGCTCCACGAAGGCACCATCGCTGCCCTCAAGGCACGTACGGGCAAGCGAGGTATGTCTGCCTACGTCGAGTCCCTCATCCAGCGCCAACTGGAGCGGGACCGACTGCGCGAACTCATCGAGGACGCGGAAGCCGCTCATGGCCCGGTCGACCAGTCGGCTGTCGACGCCAAACGTGCGATCCTCCGCGGCGAGACGGCCAGCTCGGCAGACGCCGCGTGAGCGGCACGCTCGTCCTGGACTGCGAAGGCCTGTCCAAACTGGTACGACGCACACCTGAGATCACCGAGTGGCTTACGGCAGCCGAAGCCGAAGACATCCGCGTCGTCACCAGCTCCGTCACCCTCGTCGAAGCACGCGACCCCAAGGTCAACCAAGCCCGCTTCGACTACGCCGTCTCCCGCGTGAACGTCATCCCGCCCAACGAAGCCATCGCCCGCAACGCGAGCAAACTCCTGGCTGCGGCCGGACTGCACGGCCACAAGTACGCCCTCGACGCCATCGTGGCCGCCACCGCGCTCACCTCGCCGGTCCCAGTGACCGTCCTGACATCGGACCCCGAAGACCTCCTGATGCTCTGCGGCCCCAGCGTCCGCATCATCAAGGTCTGACCGCGAGGCCTCGCCTCGACCCACCCCTTGCGCGGATCAGAGCGCTGCGCGGAAAGCCTCGGGCGGTAGCCCTCTTCGGCCAGCCAGGCACTGACTCGACCGCGCACGTACAGCCATCACTCGGGATCGTCCGCCTCCTCGTCGTCAAACCAGGACTCCGGCTCGTCCGTGAACACCAGCCGCCAGCGACTGGGGCGGGAGGAGGCCAGCGGTGTCGTCGTCTGCGGGAGGTATGCGACGCCACGCCAGGAAAACCACTTGAATCGCAGGCTTACGGTTTCCCTATGGCGACTACGCTCCGTCTGGAAACGGTTACTGCCGCGAACTTCGATGTCGCGATCGATCTGAAGGTCCGCCCTGACCAGGAGCACCTGGTGGCTCCGGTGGCGAAGTCCCTTGCCGAGGCATACGTATACCCAGGCATAGCGTGGCCGCGCCTCATCTTCGACGGCGAGAGGCCAGTCGGCTTCCTCATGGCCTTCCTCGACATCGACTTCGCGGGGGACGGCAAAGGCGCCGACATCCGCTCGGGATTGTGGCGGCTCAACATTGCGGCCGGCGAACAGGGGCGCGGATACGGCCGCTTCGCGGTTGAGTCCGTGGCCGCCGAGATCCGCCGCCGTGGTGGCACCCGACTGACCACCACCTGGCACCCGGGCGAGGACGGCCCCGAGGGTTTCTACCTGGGGCTGGGGTTCCGGCTGACCGGGGAGACGAGCGGGGATCAGACGGTTGGGGAGCTGGAGTTGGGTAAGGCCGATCCGACGAGCGGCGCAGCGCACCTGCAGGGTATGGACAGTTCTTCCTTGTAAGCGCGATTTCCAACCTGCCCGCGAGAAACACGTGCTGAGTCAGCATCACGAGGCGCTCGGCCAGCCCGGCACTGTCATAGTCCTCTCAGCTGCCGGCCTGAGCCGGTCCGGACTCTCCCCCGCAGTCATCGACCGGGCAACCGCAGCGGCTGCCTGTTGCTCCTGTCGCCCGGGCGGGGCCGGACTCGCCGGTCCCGTCCGGACTCAGGGCGCTCAGCTCAACCCCCACGAGAGGAAATCTCACCATGTCCACCTCTGTTTCGGGCTCCGGACGCATCGGGCTGCTGACCGGGCCGTTCCGGCCACGGACGTGGCGGCATGTGCCGCCATGAAGTCCGCCCAGGGCCACGGGAATCAGCAGATGGGCGTGCTGGTCCTGCTGGTCATGCTGGTGGTGGTCACGTTCATCGGGCCGGCGGTCGAGCGGCTGCGCGCCCAGCTCCTGCTCGGCGAGGACATCGGGCGCCGCTCGGGTGTCGGCCGGATCGGGCGCGGCCTCCTCTTCATGCTGGTCAACCTGCTGACCAGCTCGGTCTCGTTCACCCTCGTCGCGGGCTGGTTCATCGTGTCCGCGCGCAATCTGACGTACCCGATCTGGGGCTGGGCGTCCTACCCCACCCCGGCCTGGGGCGGCCCCAGCCCGGCCGGTGCGGTGGCGCTGCACTTCGCGGCCGGTGTGGTGGCCTTCTTCTTCGGCCCCTTGGTCATCGTCGGCGTCACCAACTGGCAGGTGAGGGTGGCCCGCAGCATCGTCGGCAACGGGTGACCCGCCTCGCCGCACAGCACTCTCCGGTTGTCCTGCCCGGTGCAGGGGATGCCGAGCTTGCCGAAGACCGCGGAGGCGCGCTTCGCCACGGTGCCGGGCGAGATGTTGATGACCACCATCGCGATGCCGACCACCAGCGCAGTGCGGAGGCCTGACTCAGACCCGAATCCGCAGGTAGTGCGGGGTGTGTGGCAGCTGATATGGCGACAGGTGCACTTTGCCGGTGAGAAGATCGAGGTTCCTACACCGT
>NZ_JBHVCT010000184.1:0-4305 GCF_042803195.1 Streptomyces sp. NPDC057428 | reverse complement strand
CGTAATTGCCCCGTTTGCCGGGCTGCGTCGGGGCGCCGGCCAAGGGGGCCACGGGTGGTTCAGCCCGCGTACGAGGCGAAGACCCGGGTGAAGTCCCACGGCTGCTGGGAGACTCCCGAGCAGGTGTCGGCTCCGCCGCCGGTGCAGGGCCGGTCCCGGTTGACGGACCAGAAGGTCAGCCGTGCGAGATGGCGCTGCTGGGCGTAGCCGAGGATGGTGCGGAAGTCGGCCACGGTCACCGTCTCGCCGTTGTCCGTGACGCCGTTCATCGAGGAGATCCCGGTGTGCCGGTAGGCCTGGTCGTCCGAGTAGCCGTAGGCGTTCTTGACCGCGGTCTTGAGACCTTCGGCGGCACGGACGGTGAGAGTTCCCATGTTCTGGCCGGCGCCGCCGAAGTTGAACGGCATGATGGTCCAGCTGTCCACGGTGAGCCCGGAGGCCGCCGCCTTGTTGATCAGGCTGTTGTCCGGGCCGTTCTGGCCGGTGCCGAAGGTGACGTAGATCTTGATGCCGGGGTTGTTGGCCCTGACGATCTTCAGCGCGTCGACCGTGCGCTGCTGGACGGCCGGGCTGTCGTACGCCGCCGCCTCGATGTCGATGTCGATCGCCTTGAGCCCGTAGGCGTTGATCACCTTCTGGTATGCGGCCGCCAGCTCACCGGCGCTGGAGCAGGAGCTCTCCAGCTTGTTGCCGCTCCAGCCCCCGAAGGACGGGATGACGTCACCACCGGCGGCTCGCACGGTGTTGACGGTCTGCTGGTCGACGCCACCGGTCAGCGGCCGGCCACCGTCCCACTGGGGGTTGCAGTAGCCGTTGCTGAGGACGAAGGCGAGGGTGAACCACTTGACGCCCGTCGCGTTCATCACGGTGGTGGGGCTGGGCGGACTGCCCCAGCCGTTGTAGAGGTACGGCGCCACCGCCATGGCTCCCGGCCCGGGGGTCTCGCCACCACCGGAGCTCGGCGCGGTCCACTTCTGGTTGGCGGAGCCGGTGCAGGTCCAGATCTGCAGCCGGGTTCCGTTGGCGCTGCTTCCGCCGGTCACGTCCAGGCACTTGTCCGCCTGCGGATTCACGATGTCCCGCGCCGCCGGTGTCGCCCACTGCTGCGCCGCAGAACCGTTGCAGTCCCACAACTGCACCTTCGTACCGTCCGCCGTGCCCGCCGAAGCCACGTCCAGGCACTTGCCCAGCGCACGTATCGTCCCGTCAGCACCCACCGTCCACTGCTGCGCCGCAGAACCATTGCAGTCGTACAACTGCACCGCCGTACCGTTCACCGCCGAACCGGCAGCCACGTCCACACACTTACCCGCCAGACCCGTGATCTGGCCGGTGCTCGCAGCGGCCCCGCTCGCGGGCGTTGCGGTCAGGCCTGTAAGGAGAGCCGCCGTCGCGGCCACCGTACTCAGCAGGCCGCGCACGACAGGTCTCGAGAAGGACTTCGCGGTCACCGGGTCACCGTCCACTTCTGGTTGGCGGAGCCGGTGCAGGTCCAGATCTGCAGCCGGGTTCCGTTGGCGCTGCTTCCGCCGGTCACGTCCAGGCACTTGTCCGCCTGCGGATTCACGATGTCCCGCGCCGCCGGTGTCGCCCACTGCTGCGCCGCAGAACCGTTGCAGTCCCACAACTGCACCTTCGTACCGTCCGCCGTGCCCGCCGAAGCCACGTCCAGGCACTTGCCCAGCGCACGGATCGTCCCGTCAGCACCCACCGTCCACTGCTGCGCCGCAGAACCATTGCAGTCGTACAACTGCACCGCCGTACCGTTCACCGCCGAACCGGCAGCCACATCCACACACTTACCCGCCAGACCCGTGATGGGTCCGCCGCCGCCAGGCTGACCGCTGTCGGAGCTGACGCGGACGTAGTCGACCAGGAGCTGCTGCGGGAAGACCGTGCTGCCGTCGGGGTCGCCCGGCCAGTAGCCGCCGACCGCGAGGTTCAGGATGACGAAGAAGGGCTTGTCGAAGACCCACTGCTTCCCGCCCAGGTCGGCGGGGGTGCGGCGTTGGTAGACGGTGCCGTCCACGGACCAGGTGATCGCGTTCGGGCTCCAGTCGACCGCGAAGGTGTGGAACGCGTCGGCGAACGCCTGCCCGCCCGGCAGGGAGTAGCCGGCGCCGATGCCGCCGCTGCCGGAGTAGCCGGGACCGTGCAGGGTGCCGTGGACCGTTCCGGGTTCGAAGCCGACGTTCTCCATGATGTCGATCTCACCGCTGTTGGGCCAGCCCACACTGCCGATGTCGCTGCCCAGCATCCAGAACGCGGGCCAGATGCCCTGCCCGCGCGGGATCTTCATCCTGGCCTCGACGCGGCCGTAGGTGGTGGTGAACTTGCCGGACGTGTTCAGCCGGGCCGAGGTGTATTCGCATCGCCCGTACCAGCACTGGTAGTTGCCGGGGTTCTCCTTGCGTGCGGTGATGACCAGATTGCCCTGGCCGTCGAGCGCGGCGTTGCGGTTGCCGGCGGTGTAGTACTGCCGCTCGTGGTTGTTGACGTTGTCGCCGGTCTCGACCTGCCACTTGCCGCCGTCGACGGCGGAGCCCGCGGGTCCGTCGAAGTCGTCGGAGAAGGTGATGGCGGCCGCTGCCGCCGCGGCGTCGGCGGACTGCACGGCGGGGGCGGGGGCGGGGGCGGGTGCGCTCTGCGCCAGTCCGGTGGACAGGGTGGCGAGACCGAGCGTCATGACGAGGGACAGGATCAGGTGCCGAGGCAAGCGTGGGGATCTCATGCCTCTCCCTTCGGGGGAGGTGATCGAAAGACATGGGCATGTCAGTTCGGTGCAGGCAGAACACCGTACCTCCCGCACCGAGCGGGGGGAGGGTGACGGCTCACAGCACTTAGTTCACACCGTGATTTAAGAAATGAACGCTGACCCTGTCAAGGGTTTGGTATAGACCGGAGACACGTGCATCGCGTGGAGACGGGCCGGTGGCTGGAAGGGCCGGGGCACCGATCGACCGCCCCCACCGCCGCGGAGGACATGGGGGCGACCAGCCCCGCGCTCAGAGAGGCGGACATCTCGCCCCTCCCCCGCGCCGTTGAGGCCACCACAGGGTTTGGCTGATTCTCGACCCACGTCCGATGCCGGCCCCACGTCCGGACTTCAGGTCCTCGCGCTACTGCCCGCCGGGCACGGACGTTCCGGCCCGGGTCGCGTCCGTGCCCCAGCTGGCGAGCAGGCACAGCGCCTGTGCCGACACCGACCCAGGTTCGGCGTGGTAGGTGACCATCGACTGCTCGCCGTCGTCGGGGAGCGCGAACGTCTCGAACGACAGTGACAGTTCACCCACCAGTGGATGGCACAGCCGCTTGACGCCGTGGCTCTTCTCCTTGACGTCGTGCCTGGCCCACAGCCGCCGGAAGTCCTGGCTCTTCACGGACAGCGCACCCACGAGGGCGGAGAGCCGGGAGTCGTCGGGCCGGCAGCCGGCGTCCATGCGCAGGAAGGCGACGATGTCCGACGCATTCTGGTCCCATTCCACGAAGAGGTCGCGGTAGTCGGGCTTCAGGAACACCAGGCGTGCCCAGTTCCGCTCCTGCGCGGGCAGTTCCGACCAGTCGCCGAAGACGGCCGCGGCCATCCGGTTCCACGCGAGGATCTCCGCACGGCGGCCGACGACGTACGCCGGCATGCCGTCCATGCTTACGAGCAACTGGTTCAGGGCCCCGCGCACACGCTGCTGCCGTACCGAAGGCTTCTTCCTGTGCTGCCTGGGCCTCGCGAGGTGCGACAGATGCGCGCCCTCGGCGTCCGTCAGTCTCAGGGCGGACCGATCGCGTTCAGGACCTCCACGGAGACGTTCTGGCCGTTGCCCTGTTCGAGGCGTGTGTAGTACGCCACGGGCAAGCTGAGCCAGCTCCTCGCGACGCAGCCCGGGGACCCGGCGGTACCGCCCGAAGTCGGGCAGCCCCACGTCGTCCGGCTTCAGCCGCGCGCGGCTGTTGCGGAGGAATTCGCTGAGCTCGGCGCGCCGGTCGAGGGCGGGCCCCGCACCGTCACCGGGAGCGCCGCCGCAGGCGGGCCGCAGATCGGATTCAGGCTGCTCGTCCATGCGCCCAGTATCCATGGACGTACGCACATCATCCTGACCCCGCCAGTAGTAGGACCACTGGTCGTACGCAGAACCGGGGCCTGGGTGAAGTGCGCGAGCCGGGGCAGGCTTGTCGGCGTGCCCGGATCGGAAGGCTGCCGGGCACAAAACCACTCCCTAGTAGGGCTTTGTTAGATCCTGTGGTGTGGTTCGGGGGTTGGTGCGGGTTGGCCGCATATCGAGCAGGCGCCGGTCCAGGTGGCCAGGAGGG
>NZ_JBHVCT010000183.1:0-4310 GCF_042803195.1 Streptomyces sp. NPDC057428 | reverse complement strand
CCCTGACGGCGATTCGACTACCCCTGCCCTGCTCCCCAGGAGTCCGATTCCTCCCCGGCCTGAAGGCCGGGGCATCCTCGGAGGACTTCGGTGAAAGGGCCCCCGCTTATCGTCGTACCATGCGCAGCTACCAGCCGGACCTGACCCCGCCGTGGAAGAAGTCCTCCCCCGTCCCCGAGGTCCCCGCCGAGCCCGATCTCGTCGTCGAGGAGGCCGTGACCGGCTTCTGCGGGGCGGTGATCCGGTGCGAGAAGACGGCCGAGGGGCCGACGGTCACGCTGGAGGACCGATTCGGCAAGCACCGGGTCTTCCCGATGGTGCAGCGCGGCTTCCTGCTGGAGGGCCGGGTGGTCACGCTCGTACGCCCCTCGGCGGGCGGTCCGGCGCGCCCCTCGCGCACGGCGTCGGGTTCGGTGGCGGTGCCCGGCGCGCGGGCACGGGTGGCGCGGGCGGGGCGCATCTACGTCGAGGGGCGGCACGACGCGGAGCTCGTCGAGCGCGTCTGGGGCGACGACCTGCGCATCGAGGGCGTGGTGGTGGAGTACCTGGAGGGGATCGATGATCTCCCCGCGATCGTGCGCGAGTTCGCGCCCGGCCCGGACGCGAGGCTGGGTGTGCTGGTCGACCATCTCGTGCCGGGTTCCAAGGAGTCCCGGATCGCCGCACAGGTCACGGACGCGAACGTGCTCGTGGTGGGACACCCGTACATCGACGTCTGGGAGGCCGTGAAGCCGTCGTCCGTGGGCATCCCCGGGTGGCCGGTGGTTCCTCGGGGCCAGGACTGGAAGACGGGGGTGTGCCGTGCGCTGGGCTGGCCCGCGAACACCGGCGCCGCGTGGCAGCACATCCTGTCCCGGGTCGGCTCCTACAGGGACCTGGAGCCGCAGTTGCTGGGCCGGGTCGAGGAACTGATCGACTTCGTCACCCTGCCCGGCTGACCCGTCTCGGCAGGGAAGGGCCACGGGGAGCGGCCGGGCCCCGCTCTCAGTCCACCAGGTCCCGCACCACGGCGTCGGCCAGCAGACGGCCCCGCAGCGTCAGGACCGCGCGCCCCTCGGCGTACGGTCCGGGCTCCAGCAGCCCGTCCGCGACCGCGCGGCCTGCCGCCGCGAGGCCCGCGGGGGCCAGCAGCGACAGCGGGCAGCCCTCGACGAGCCGCAGCTCCAGCAGGATGCGTTCGACCCGCCGGTCCTCGTCGGCCAGGATCTCACGGCCGGCGCCCGGGGAACGGCCCTCGGCCAGGGCCTGCGCGTACGCCCCGGGGTGCTTGACGTTCCACCAGCGCACCCCGCCGACGTGGCTGTGCGCCCCGGGTCCGGCGCCCCACCAGTCGGCGCCGCGCCAGTACAGCTCGTTGTGCAGGCAGCGCCCCTCGGGCGTGCGGGCCCAGTTCGACACCTCGTACCAGGAGAAGCCCGCCGCCGCCATGGCCTCGTCCGCGATCAGGTAACGGTCGGCGTGGACGTCGTCGTCCGTCATCGGGACCTCGCCGCGGCGGATGCGGCGCGCCAGTTGGGTGCCCTCCTCCACGATCAGCGCGTACGCCGACACGTGGTCGGGCCCGGCACCGATCGCCGCGTCGAGGGAGGCCCGCCAGTCGTCATCGGACTCGCCGGGGGTGCCGTAGATCAGGTCGAGGTTGACGTGCTCGAAACCGGCTTCCCGTGCCTCGGCGACACAGGCCTCGGGCCTGCCGGGTGTGTGCGTACGGTCCAGGACCTTCAGGACGTGCTGCCGGGCGCTCTGCATGCCGAAGGACACACGGTTGAAGCCGCCCTCGCGCAGGGCCGCCAGGTAGGCCGGGTCGACGGATTCCGGATTCGCCTCCGTTGTGATCTCGGCATCCTCCGCGAGCCCGAACTCCTCACGGATGGCGGCGAGCATCCTGACCAGGTCGGCTGCGGGCAGCAGCGTCGGGGTGCCGCCGCCGACGAAGACCGTGCGGACGGGGCGGGGGTCGTCGCCGAGCACCTTGCGCGCCTGGCGGACCTCCTCCACGAGGTGGGTCGCGTAATTGTCGCGGGAGGCCAGCGCGCCGCCGGAACCGCGCAGCTCGGTCGCGGTGTAGGTGTTGAAGTCGCAGTAGCCGCAGCGGGTGGCGCAGTAGGGCACGTGCAGGTAGAAGCCGAGCGGCCGGTCGGCGGCGCCTTCCAGGGCGTGGCGGGGCAGCGCCCCGTCGTCGGGCACGGGCTCACCATCGGGCAGTACGGAAGGCATACCGTCCATTGTCGCTCGCCGCCGGAGTTCCCCGGCACGCCTGACTGTGGGCCCGGTCTCAGTCGACCTGGATCACCATCAGGGCGAGGTCGTCGTCCGGCGGGCGCTCGGCGAAGGTGTGGACGGCCCGCTTGATCCGGTCGGCTATCCCGGCGGCGGAGAGCCCCGCGCAGTCAGCCAGTACCCGGGCGAGGCCGTCGCCGTCGTCGAACATCAGCCGTCCGGAGCGCCTCTCCGTGACCCCGTCCGTGACGCAGAGCAGGCTGTCGCCCGGTGCCAGGTCGAAGGTCTGACTGCCGTACGCCACGTCCTCGACGATCCCGAGCAGCACCTGCGGCTCGGCCGCCGGGCGTACGGATCCGTCGGGGCGCAGCAGGAGCGGGAGCGGATGACCGGCGCTGGCCACGGTGCAGCGCACGCCGCCGTCCGGGAGCGGCACCAGGTCGCCGTACAGCAGGGAGAGGAAGCGGGACTGGGTGCCGTCCTGGATCTGCTGGCCGCCCGCCGCCGCGACCATGAGGGCGGCGGCCTCGGCCGCCTCCATCGCGTCGTCGAGGAGGAGCCGGTTGAGCCGGTCGAGGACCTCGCCGACGCGGAAGCCCTCCCTGGACAGCAGGCGGAGCCAGGGGCGGGCGAGACCGGTGACGACGGCGGCTTCGGGGCCGCTGCCCTGGACGTCACCGAGGACGAAGCACCAGCGGCCGCCAGGACACGGGAAGAGGTCGTAGAAGTCCCCGCCGACGACACCGTCGTCCCCCGGCTCGTACACCAGGGCACTGGTGACGCCGGGTATCTCGGCGACCTTGCTGGGCAGCAGTCCGCGCTGGAGGATGCGGCTGATGGTGGCCTGGCGGGTGTAGGCGCGGGCGGCGCCCACGGCGAGGCCGACACGGCGCACGAAGTCCGCGAGGAGCACGACGACCTCGTCGGGGATGTGGTCGACGCCCTCGCGTCCCACGAGGACGGCGCCGAGCGTCCGTCCGCCCGAGATGATGCGGTGCGCCAGGGCGGCTCCGGTGACGCTCTCGCGCTCCGCCGTGGCACCGGCGGGCCAGGGCATGGACACGGGGCCGGTGCCGACGCTGCCGGGCAGCCGGAGCGGTTCCTTCTCCAGCGCGGGGCGCAACAGGGCCGCACGGGTCTCGTCGCTGTGCCAGACCCCGGCGAGCCGGGGCACGGCCCCCGGGCCGCCGCTCTCGCTCTCCAGCCAGATGGCGCACCAGTCCGCGAGCCGGGGCACCAGGAGCGGGCCCGCTGTCGCGGCCACCAGGTCCTCGTCCAGCTGGCCTGCGAGCATGCCGGACGCCTCCGCCAGGAAGGAGAGCCCTCCTCGACCCGCCCAGCCCGCGTCGTCGCGCTCCGTGCTCCCGCCCGCGGGGGCGAGGCTCCCGGCCGGACGGGGCCCCTGCCGACCGGGAGCCTCGCCTGCGCCCGGAGCGTCGGGCAGCCCGAACCGGTCGTCACCGGGCAGGCGCGCCCAGACGGTCTTGAGGCCGGTGCGGTAGGTGATGCCCCAGGATTCGGCGAGGGTGGCGACCAGCTGCAGACCCCGGCCGTATTCGGCCGGATCGGGCCGCTCGGCCCGGCCGTCGCGCACCGAACGGGCGGGATGGTGGTCGGTGATCTCCAGCACGAGCGCGAGCGGCTCGGGTCCGGCCGAGTCCTCCAGCCGGATGAGCAGCTCGACCGTCGTGCCGGCGTGCACGACCGCGTTGGTGACCAGTTCGCTGGCCACGGTCAGCGCGTCGTCGGTCAGCCGCTCGCCGAACTCGCCGGCGCCCGGCAGGCCGAGCCCGCTCCAGTCGGCCAGCGCGGCGCGGACGAACCTGCGGGCCGCGGACGACGCCTGGGGGATTCCGGGCAGGCTCGTGCGTGCGACCGGACGCGGGTCGTCGCCCTGACCGGCCACGGCGGTTGCGGGACGGTGCACGATGTCCCGCTGCAAGGGAATGGGCCCCACGGTGCGGCTCCTGACAGTCTCGCGAACGTCGCTGACGTTCTACGACAGAGTGACAGACCGGCCGTGCCCATAAGCGCCGAGTGACGGAAGTCGCCCGGGTCGGCAGGGAACGGGGCCGGGGCCGGTGGACGCC
>NZ_JBHVCT010000182.1:0-4384 GCF_042803195.1 Streptomyces sp. NPDC057428 | reverse complement strand
GCCCCGGACCTCTTGGTCCGGGGCCGCCCCGCAGCACCATGGGGACGAGCGGTGGTTACCAGCGGTACCAACGACCGCGTCGGCCACCGGTACCGGCGGAACGCATGACGAAACCGAGCAGCCAGACGGCGAGCACGATCACGGCGACGATCCACAGGGCCTTCAGTGCGAACCCGGCTCCGAAGAGAACCAGGGCGAGAAGCAGAACGAGAAGCAGGGGAACCATAGTTATCAACCTCCGAAAAGGCGGGTGCCCCGGCACTCCCGGCTCATGCCTGGAAATTTATCTGTTTCTTATTCGTGCCGGCGGGCAGGCGATGTCGCCCGGCGGGCGTGGTTGCATCTCCCCCGGCCACGCTGTCAACGGCGTCACCGACACCGACGCGGACACCCTCTACCCGGCGCTCCTCGCGGCCAACGCCGGCAAGGGCCTCGCCTACCTCTCCACGTCGCCTTCGCCTCGCCTGATCAGCCGCTCTTCGCCCGCCTGCGCGAGATCTGGCCGGTACCCTCATCGCCAATCCGGTGCTGCCCGCGGACCGGATTCCCGCGGACGGGGGAAGGGAGGCTGCCGAACGCCTGCTGGCCGCGGGCGCCGACCTCATCGCGATGGGCCGCCCCTTCCTCGCCAATCCCGACCTCGTCGAACGCCTGCGGACCGGCGCGCCCGTGAACGCCGTACGGACCCAGGACGCGATGTACATCGGTGGGCCCGTCGGATACACCGACTACCCCACGCACGGGTGCCCCGGGTAGCCGTGCTCCCGCCCGCAGGGCCGCGCCCAGAGCGCCGACGGGCCGTCCGGGCGGGCGAGGGGCCGGCCTCGCCGGCTGGCACGGGCATGCGGCAGGGCGGTGCCTCTCACCTGACCGCGGGCATCGTCCCTCCGTCGCGCAGCCTCGCGATCACCCGGAACGCCGCGTCGCGCTGGGCGGGGACGGCCAGGGTCTGCCCCCTGGCGACTCCGCGCACCGGGCCCGCCACCTCGATACCCGCCACGGCCCGGCTGCCCGCTGCCAGCACGTACCAGGCGCCCGTCGGCGACTTCCATCGGGTGCCGGCGACCACGTGCTGGCCGAAACGGCTGCACAGGGCGGAGTTCCGGCGGTCGGCGACGAGCTCGGCAGGAGCCGTCGGTGACGCCGCGGGCGGAACGAACTGCACGAGGACCCGCCCCTGCCCCCGCCACGTGTCCGCCCTGGTGCACACCCAGCCCGCGCTGGTCCGGGTGCCGGGAAGCGGCTGCTCGGCGAACTGCCAGTGGTTGACCGCCCGTACCCCGGAGCCCCGCAGGTCCTGGAGAGAACATGCCGTACGCGCCCAGCCGGTCAGGGCGTCGGTACCCGTCGCCTCGCGCGGCTGCCTCGCCGGTCCGCCCGACCCGGGCTTCGGCGTGTGGGTCAGGTGCACGGGCGAGAGATCCCCGAGATCCGTGACGAGGAACGCGTGCTTCTCCACGATCTCCTCCGACGAACGCAGCTGCATCACCGGCCAGGACCGGCATCCGCCGCTCGCTGGGCCGGACACCTCCGCGGTGACCCCGTCCTTGTCCACGGCCAGCGGCCGCGCCGGGCTGTCGGGGGTGAGGAGGTCGCGCGTCGCCGACTCCGCGATCCACGGCGCCAGCAGGAACCTGGCCGCGCCGCCCGAGCGGCTGACCACGACTGCCGCGGCCGTGGTGACATCCGCGTCGTCGGCCCTGGCGAAGTCCAGGGCGGGGGCCCCACCTCCGGACAGGGGCTCGGCGTACCTGACGACGCGCACGCCTCCGTCGTGGAAGAGCACCACGGCCTCGCTGCCCAGTGCCCCCGCGAAGAGCAGCCGGGGCGACTGTGCCGGGGGCACGTCGGGCGTGCCGGGGGCACGGGTGACGACGGCATCGGCCGGAGGCCGTGCCCAGGCACCGAGTGCCCGCGCGAGAAGGGCCTCGTCGTCGGTGCGGCTGCCACGCGGCGACCATGCGCTGAAGTCCACGCGCGAGGTGTCGGCCCACTGCCCGGCGGGGGTACGCGCCAGCGCGACAGGATCCAGCGTCCCGCCGGTCACGATCGCGCGCGGGGCGGCGTCGAGCGGCCTGGAATCGTCGGTCCAGATGTCTGGGGCGAGGGCCGGACCTCCGACGAGGACGAGAAGGACCGCCACCGCCGTCATCGCCCGTCGGCGGTTCCTGCGCCGCAGCAGGTCGCTGGGCCGGGTCTGCACCGTGCAGGGGTCGAACTCCGGCGACCGGAGCAGCGTCCGGACCCGGTCGTGGTCGCTCCCCGCCACCTCTCCGGCCGCGCGTACGGCCTCGGAGGGATCGGCGGCACCCGCCTCGGCGAGCAACGCGCGCGTGCGGTCCTCGGGCAGGGACTCGAGAAGCAGCAGTCCCAGAGCCGCACGGGCGGGCCCCGGTACCTCCGCCACCACCCGGTCCAGGTTGAACTCATCGATCCCGCCCGCCCGTGGGAAGAGCCGGAGCCCCCGCACCACCGGCATCGAAGGACGCAGGGCCGCCGGGGCCGGAAGTCGCGCGGGCCACCAGCGCGGACGTGCGTCGTAGGCCAGCGCGGAACGTACGACTCGAAGGCGGACTGCGGCGTACACGGGCGACTGCGGGCCGCCGCCGTCGCCCACGGAACCGGCGGCGCGGGGGGCGGGGATGGATCCCTCGACCGGTCCGGGGGCCGTGGACACACCTCCGTGCAGCGCACGTTGCACCGCGGCGTGCGCGGCGAGCACCCGGCGGTGCCTGCCGAGGGTCGGTGGCAGCGTGAGGTAGGCCAGACGCACGAGGCGCGGGTAGTGCTCGACGAGTGCGGCCTCGGCCTCCTTCACGTCGAGGCGCGCACCGTTGCCGAGGATGCGAAGCGGCGAGGGATGGAGGGGCATGGGTGGGTGCCTTCCGAGCCGTGGGCCGAAACCGTCATCAGGCCAAACGAGCCAATCGTGTGACGGTCACATCAGCCCCGCCGTCCCCCTCTCGGGCGGGAGGCCGGGCGCCCGGGGGCAGGCACGGCTCCCGGCACGATTCCGCAGCAGGGGCGGGTCGGTATCCCTTGTGGATCAGCGGGTAGGCGGTCGCTCTGGAAGAGCGGGATCAGATCGATCGTGAGAGGGCGGACCCGATGGCCGGCGGCATGCTGGAAGAGGACTTGTACCGTTTCGAGGCGTTGCTGGACGAGAGTGAGCGCAAGACGCTCCACCGCGTCCGGGAGTTCCTGCACGAGGAAGTGGCCCCGCACGCAGACACCTGGTGGGGCAGGGCGTCGTTTCCCCGTCATCTGATCCCGCGCTTCGGGGAGCTGGGCATCGCGGGTCTCGCCTACGAGGAGTGTGGCACCACCACCGCGAGCAGCCTGCTGAGCGGGTTCATCGCGATGGAGATGGCACGGGTCGATGCCTCGATGGCCACGTTCTACGGGGTACACGCCGGGCTCGCCATGGGCAGTATCGCCCGGTGCGGCTCCGACGAGCAGCGTCGTCGCTGGCTGCCCGCCATGGGCCGGATGGAACAGATCGGAGCGTCCGCGCTGACCGAACCCCAGGGCGGGTCCGACGTCGCGGCGGGCCTGCGCACCACCGCGCGGCGCGACGGCGACACCTGGGTGCTGAACGGGGAGAAGCGGTGGATCGGCAACGCCACCTTCGCCGACCTCGTCGTCGTCTGGGCCAGGGAGGAAGGCGGCGAGGGCCGCGTGCTCGGTTTCGTGGTCGAGAGCCCCACACCGGGGTTCTCGGCCCGCCTCATCGAGAACAAGATCGCGCTGCGGACGGTGGAGAACGCGACATCGTGCTGGAGGACTGCCGTGTGCCCGAGGAGAACAGGCTCAAGGAGGCGCATGGATTCCGGGACACCGCGGACGTACTGCGGCACACCAGGAGCGGCGTGGCCTGGGAGGCGGTGGGCGTGATGCTCGCGGCGTACCGCATCGCCCTGGACTACACACGGGAGCGTGAGCAGTTCGGTGGCCCGGTGGCACGCTTCCAGCTGGCCCAGGACCTGCTGGTCCGCATGCTCAGCGACGCGACCGCCTGTCTCGGCATGGTCGTGAGGCTGGCCCAGCTGGAGGACGAGGGCACCTTCCGCGACGAGCACTCGGCGATGGCCAAGGCGCACTGCACCACCAGGATGCGGGAGGTCGTCGGATGGGGCCGTGAGCTGCTGGCGGGCAACGGCATCGTCCTCGACTACAGCATCGGCTGTTTCGTCGCCGACGCGGAGGCTCTCTACTCGTACGAGGGGACGCGGGAGATCAACACCCTCATCACCCGGTCGCGCGCTCACCGGCCTCGGCGCCTTCGTCTGAGCCAGGGCTCCCCCCGATCCGCCGGACCGGACGATGCCGCCCGGTGGACGTCCCGAATGGGCCCCGGCACCCCGGCCGTCGTCAAGGACCGGCC
>NZ_JBHVCT010000181.1:0-4437 GCF_042803195.1 Streptomyces sp. NPDC057428 | reverse complement strand
GCGGGACGGGTCGGCTCACCGAACGGGTCGTTGCCCCGCCAGCCCACGGTCCAGAGACCGAAGGTGAACCTGTCCGCGGGAGTGGGAGTGAAGCGGTCCGTCATTGCACAGCCTCTTGTCGACGTCAGGCCAGGTGGCAGCATGCGCCGCCCTGGGCAATTTGTTTGCTTGCAGTACTAATACGTCATCCCGCCGATGGTTTCTAGACCATTTCCGTGACGTATCGGTCACGTGGCGCCAACATGGCGGATCCATGGCGGGGGACTCACTGGATGCCCACTCGGGCATTCCGGCATATTCCTCCGCCCACCACCCCTGGCGGGTGTATTTGTTTTGTGTACGATCAAAATCGATAGGCCCCGCAGCCGCGCTCGCCGCAGGCGCCCCGGCCTTCCTCGCAGTCCCGCACCTTCCGACCGGCTAAGGACCACCTCCATGAAGTTCACCGACGGCTTCTGGCAGTTGCGCAGCGGTGTGCACGCCTCGTACGCCACCGAAGTCCGCGACGTCCGTCTCGACGCCGACCGCCTCGCCGCCTACGCCGCGGTGAAGCGGGTCGAGCGGCGCGGCGACACCCTGAACGCCCCGCTGATCACCGTAGAGGCCTACGCCCCGGCCGAGGGCGTCATCGCCGTACGCCTGACCCATCACGCGGGCAAGCGCGCCAAGGGCCCCGACTTCGAGATGCCCGGCGCCGCCGCCCGGTCGGCCGCCACCACCCGCACGGAGGGCGCCGCCGCCGAGCTGACCAGCGGCCCGCTGACCCTGCGCCTGCCCACCGAGGGCGTCTTCGGCATGGACTTCCTCGACGAGTCCGGCCGGGTCCTGACCTCGGCAGGCCGCAAGGGCAGCGCCTTCGCCACGGTCGACGGCGGCGGGCACCATATGATCGCCCAACTCGCCCTGGGTGTCGGTGAGACGGTCCACGGCCTCGGGGAGCGCTTCACGCCGTACGTGAAGAACGGCCAAGTGGTCGACATGTGGCAGGCCGACGGCGGCACCAGCAGCGAACAGGCCTACAAGAACATCCCGTTCTACCTCTCCTCCCGCGGGTACGGCGTCTTCGTCAACCACCCCGGAAAGGTCTCCTTCGAGGTCGGCTCGGAGGCTGTGGGGCAGGTGCAGTTCAGCGTCGAGGACCAGACGCTGGAGTACTTCGTCATCGCCGGCCCCACCCCGAAGGACGTCCTGGCGCGCTACACCGCACTCTCCGGTCGCCCCGCCCTGCCGCCGGCCTGGTCCTTCGGCCTCTGGCTGACCACGTCCTTCACCACCTCCTACGACGAGGCGACGGTCACCTCCTTCGTCGACGGGATGGCCGAGCGCGGAATCCCCCTCAGCGTCTTCCACTTCGACTGCTTCTGGATGCGCGAGTACCAGTGGTGCGACTTCGAGTGGGACCCGGCGGTCTTCCCCGATCCGGAGGGCATGCTCGCGCGCCTCAAGGACAAGGGCCTGAAGATCTGCGTCTGGATCAACCCGTACATCGGACAGAAGAGCGCCCTGTACGAAGAAGGCGTCCGCGAGGGCTACTTCGTCCTCACCCCCGAGGGCGACGTCTGGCAGTGGGACAAGTGGCAGGCCGGCATGGCGCTGGTCGACTTCACCAACCCCGCGGCCACCGCCTGGTTCCAGAGCAAGCTCAAGGGGCTGCTGGACCAGGGTGTCGACGGCTTCAAGACCGACTTCGGCGAGCGCATCCCGACCGACGTCGTGTGGCACGACGGCTCCGACCAGGAGCGCATGCACAACTACTACACGCACCTGTACAACAAGGCGGTCTTCGAGCTCCTGGAGAAGGAGCGCGGCCAGGGCGAGGCCGTCCTCTTCGCCCGGTCGGCCGCCGCAGGCGGTCAGCAGTTCCCGGTCCACTGGGGTGGCGACTGCTGGTCCTCCTTCGAGGCCATGGCGGAGTCCCTGCGCGGCGGACTCTCGCTGTCGCTGTCGGGCTTCGGCTTCTGGAGCCACGACATCGGCGGCTTCGAGGGCACCCCCGACCCGGCGGTGTTCAAGCGCTGGCTCGCCTTCGGCCTGCTCTCCTCGCACAGCCGGCTGCACGGCTCGTCGTCGTACCGCGTGCCGTGGGAGTTCGGCGACGAAGCAGTCGACGTGGCCCGGCAGTTCACCCGCCTGAAGCACCGTCTGATGCCGTACCTCTACGGCGCGGCAGTGGAGACCCACAAGACGGGTGTCCCGACCATGCGGCCCATGCTGCTGGAGTTCCCGGGCGACCCGACCGCCCGCGTGGCCGACCGTCAGTACCTGCTCGGCCCGGATGTTCTGGTCGCGCCCGTCTTCTCGCAGGACGGGACGGTCGAGTACTACGTCCCCGAGGGCACCTGGACGCACTTCCTCACCGGTGAGACCGTCACGGGTCCCGCCTGGCGACAGGAGACCCACGGCTTCGACAGCCTTCCCCTGCTCGTCCGCCAGGGGGCGGTACTCGCCCTGGGCGCCGACGAGTCCCGCCCGGACGGGGAGTGGCTCGACGGCCTCGAACTCCGCGTCTACGCCCCCGAGGGCACCGGTGACTTCACCCGCACGGTGACGGTCCCCGACCTCACTGGCGCGGTGGCCGCGACGTACGAGGTCGTCCACCGGGACGGCGAGGTCAGCGTCACCACGGACACGGACCGGCCTTACACGGTCACCCTGGTCGGCTGACCCCGCTGCCCTGGGCCGGCCCGGCCCGGCCCAGGGCAGAGTCAGAGAGCGCCGTTGATGAGAGCACGCACGAACGGCGCCCAGCGGTCCGGGGTGAACGCGAGCACGGGACCGCCGGGGTCCTTGGTGTCCCGCACGGGCACGAGGCTGGGGACGCCGTCGGCCACGGCGACGCAGTTGCCGCCGTCGCCGTTGCTGTGGGAAGAGGTGCGCCATGACGCAGAGCTCAGGTCAGGTGCCATGTGTATCGGTCGCATGATCCTTCTCCGCCGATTCGACCAGGTCCAGAGAGGCCTCCGTTGACAGCGCGGCGGCCCTCGCCAGATCGTAGGCGGTGTGGAAACGGTCCACCACGGCCGCGTCGTCGATCAGCTCACCGCTGTAGGCAGTCTCCGTGTACACGGCGCCGGGAGCGTCGCCGAACCGCATGAGTGTGACGGACGTGTTCAGGAGCGGGTGCACGCCCGCCGAGAACGGGAGTACCTGCAACACGACTCCGGGGAGCGAGCGGGCCCGCCGTGCGAGGTGGCCGAGCTGCTCGGCCATGACCACGGCGCCCCCCACCGGCACCCGAAGAGCGGCCTCGTGCAGGATCACCCACAGGACCGGAGCCGCCGGTGCGTCGAGCAGCCGGGCCCGTTCGCGCCGCGCCCGGACATGTCCGTCGACGACGTCGGCGGCGGCAAAAGGGTGTGACGCACGAGTCAGGGCGCGGGCATAGGCCTCGGTCTGCAACAGGCCCGGCACCAGCATCGGCGCGAATTCGGAGATGGACGTCGCGCGCATCTGAAGCTCCGCTGCGTCCGCGAAGTACCCGGCCACCCGCGACGTTCGCGCGAGCCTGCACAGCCGCTGCAAGTGCTCGCCGCTCCCCAGCAGCTCGTCGAACACCCTGGACATGTCCAGCTGCGGCCGGCGCTCCGCCGCCTCGAACATGCCGATGTACGAGCCCGAGCAGAACACCCGCTCGCCGAGCTGCCCCTGCGACATGGCGGCCGCCTCCCGCAGTCGTCGCAGCTCGGAGCCGTAAAAGGCCCGTGCGTCGGTGTAGGGGTGGGCAGCTGTGCGCCCCTATGGTCGATTGAGTGAGTGTTAGAACACTCGAGCAATGTTACGATCTTGCTTATGAATCTTACGGAGTGGGCGGAAGCGAACGGTGTGCATCGACAGACCGCGTATCGCTGGTTCCGTGAGGGCACGTTGCCGGTCCCTGCTGAGCGTGTGGGGCCGCGCACGATCCTGGTCAACATCGAGGCGAACTCGTCACCGAAGGTAACCGCGGGCGGTGTTGGGCTGTACGCCCGCGTCTCCTCGCATGAGCAGAAGGCGGACCTGGAACGCCAGGTCTCCCGTCTGGCCGGCTGGGCTGCAAAGCACGGCCATACGGTGGCCCGTATCGAAGCGACATGATCGAGGTACTGACCTCGTTCTGTGCCCGCCTGTACGGACGACGCTCCGCGAAGAACCGGGCGACGAAGGCACTGGAAGCGGCTGCCGCCGATGACTGAGCCGAAGAAGAAGCAACTGCGCACCATCGAACCGCCGTTCGTCGCCCTCGGTCCGTCCGGTGTCGCGATACGCGACCGCCTCAAGCACCTCACACCCCAGGACGACAAGGTGCTGCGCCTGGTCGGTGAACATCTCGGCTCCCTCGCCTCGCGGGACCTCAAGAACCGCTGCATGGACGGCCTGGACCACAACAGCGACACGTGGGCCGCCCGGAAGCAGGGCCTGACCGCCTCCTCCTCGTCCCGGTGGGCCGGGACGATCACG
>NZ_JBHVCT010000180.1:0-4503 GCF_042803195.1 Streptomyces sp. NPDC057428 | reverse complement strand
CTCGTCCTCGTCCGCGACACCGCCTGCTGATCACCCACCAGCCGAACCGCCAGGCCAGCACGCCCGCATCTCAATTTCCCCCGAGGTCGTAAGCCGCCGCGCATCGGCGGCCCGGTCGCACAGCACAGGCCGCAGGCCCGCCCCGAAAGCGTCCCCCTCCCCCGACACTTCTCCCGCCCGCAGGCCCTGGCAGCAGGGCCCGGGCGAGACGAGAAAACCTGACCGGCCCACCCGGTAGATCCCACGAAGAGGAGAGCTGCCTATGCTCACCACGCAGGAGTTCACGACACTGTCGGCGCTGGAAATAGCGCGTCTGGTACAGAACCGCCAAGTACCGGCCGTCGATGTCATCGCCGTGGCGCTGGAGCGCGCCCGGCACGCGGACGCGCTCCGCGCCTTCACCGACCTGTGGTCCGAACAGGCTCTGAAACAGGCGGCCGCCATCGACGCACGGATCACCGCAGGCGAACGCCTCCCGCTCGCCGGAGTTCCAGTCGCTATCAAAGCCAGCGAGGGCGCCGGGGCCTTCCAGAGCGTTCGGCTCGTGGAAGCGGGGTGCGTACCCATCGGCGCAACCTCAGTACCCGACCGCAGGGGCGGATGGCAGACTTACGGAGCCACCGACCGCGGCCCTACGCTCAACCCGTTCAACCCACACTGGTCACCCGGCGGTTCCTCGGCCGGGTCCGCCGCCGCCGTGGCCAGCGGCACCGTGCCGCTGGCCACGGGCTCCGATGGCGCTGGGTCGGTGCGAATCCCGGCGGCCTGGTGTGGCGTTCTTGGCTTTAAGCCCACCAACGGCCTGCTGCCCGCCCGCGACCGGGCGGGCCTGAACGTCCCTGGCCCTCTCGCCCGCAGCATGCCCGACCTCGTCGCCTACCTGGAGGTGACGACCGGCCGCCCCTGGCCGCTGCCGACACCGTCCGCCGCCGTGTCCGTCACCTGGTCCGCCACCCTCGGCTATGCCCGCACTCACCCGCAGGTCGCCGCCACTGCCCTCAATGCCCTCGACGAACTCGTCCGGGCCGGTCTGCTACACCGGGCCGGTATCGAAGTGAACCTGCTCGACCCCGCCCCCGCATGGACGGCGCTGCGCCGGCCGTCGGCCACCCCCGACCCTGGCACCACCCTTTTGGTCGCGGAGAACGACAGGCGCCTGCAAAGCGTCTTCGACCGCGTCGACATCATCGCGACCCCCACGACACCAAACCTCCCGCATGGACACGAAGGACCGGGAAGCGACATGAGCGTCGCTTTGACCTGGGCTTTCAACATTTCCGGACACCCCGGAATCAGCCTCCCCGCCGGAACCACCCCCACCGGGGAGCCCGTAGGCCTCCAACTCATTACCCGCCCCCACAACGACCGCTTGCTGCTCGCACTTGCCGACCGGAGGGCACTGTGACAAAACGCCCCACCTTCCGCTTCGACACGGTCAGGCAGCCGGTCGCCCCTGCACGTCCCGGCCGACGTGGCGAGCGTCAGTCGTGGTCGTACGCCTCGGCGAGCACGCCCGTCAGCGCCTGCTTGATGTCCTGCCGCAGGCCATCATGCCGGGATCCGAGGGCGTGTTCCGGGGCGGTCCGCTCCTGCCCGTAGCGCCATACGGGACCCCGCAGCAGGTGCGGAGGCTCCCACTCGTAGCGCGGGTGGATGTGGCCGTGCAGGTGCTCCCAGGAGTTGCCCAGCACCTCGTAGTTCAGTCGCCGCAGCTGCTCGTCGTGCTTGCCGCATGCCGTCTGCACGGCTTCGCCGAGCAGGGAGAGGTCGAGGAGGAAGAGAGCCCGTTCGGCGCGCGGCAGGTCGGTCAGCTGATTCGCACGGCCGGCATACAGCAGGAGGCAGTAGCCGGGAAGGTGCTGGGTGTCACCGATGACGGCCCATCCGGTTCTCATCCGGGCGAGCACGGTGGGGTTCTCGCCCCGCTCGGCGGCTGCCACACGATCGTTCTTCCAGTGCCCCATACCCCCATAGATATCAGCAAGTTGACCCAAGAAACCCTGCCAACAATGTCGGAGGGCGCCGTTAGGCTTCCGACATGTTAAGGATCATCGGACGTATCGCCGAAGTAGCCGAGGGTCAGGTTGGCCTGGTGACTGAACAGCAGGCGGCCGCCTGCAAAGCCAGCCCCGCCGTCCTCCACGAGTTCCTCGAAGCCCGCGTCATCGAGACCGTCGTCCCCGGGGTCGTACGGCTGCGCGGCGGAACACGGCCCCCGTTCCCGCCTGACGGCTCCCGCGTCCTCGCCCGGTACATGGACGACGTCGACCGCGAAGAACTCCCCCCTCGTCGGTATCGACCTGTGACCGGGCAGGCCGCCGAGACCCGCTCAATCGTCACGTGACGATTGACCGAGGGGAACGCAGGACGACGTGCCCAGTATGCAGTGGGGCCCTTCCCGCGCAGCGCGGCCCTCGGGCCCGCCGCTACTGTTCGCGCGCCTGCCAGGCCAAGGCGTACCGCGCCCGTCAGCGACAGGACCAGGAGCACCGGGTCGCCCCTGGCAAGGAATGGGAGCTGCTGGAGGCGTACGCGGACGTGCCCGCGGTAGAGCTGGCCGACAGCCTGGCCGCCGCCGCCCGGCGCCTGGCCGGCGCCCTGAACGCCGGACGGCCCACCGATGACTTCGACCTCGGGGTCGTGGCGCGGGTTCCGGTCGTCCTGGCGGCCCGCGCACGGCAGGCCGCCCCGGCCGCGCAAGCCCTGCACGGCATCCCGGACCGTCTCCAGGCCCCGACCGTCACCGTTGTCGACCTGGTCGCCGAGCCTGCCCCGCCGCGCGCCACGGTGCAGGCCCCGCCCACAGAGTCGTCACGTGACGATTCGATGCTGTCCTCCCCGCAGCCTGCCGACGCGCCGAAGAAGACGGCACCGGCCCGGCGCAGGCGGCTGTCGCAGAAGGCGGCCCGCGCCGTCGCGGGCAGCGCCCCGCCTGGTCAAGGGCGCGGACCACCGCGACACCCACCGGTGGGACCTGATCGCCGAGGACGACACGGTGCTGGGCTACGTGGAGCCGTCCTACGGCGGCACCGGCCGGACCGGGCGCAACGGCTGGAACTACCGCCTTGCCGACTCCTTCATGGTCAGCGGCCCGTACAAGACGCGCGAGGAGGCGGCCCTGCAGTGCGCACTGGCATGGACCCGCGTCGCCACCGCCCCGGTACGACGCACTCTCACCGCTGACTGAACTACCAGCCCGGTACCAAGCGGCTCACCGTGATCCCTGGTAGGACGTGCCCGCCGCCCGCCGCGCCGGGCCGCCTGAAAGTGCGCGAAGTTCTTTCACCGGTCCCCATGTGGCCAAGGGAGGGACGAACCCCCTGGCCAGCAGGCCGGACTCCCCCCGGGGCTCAGGGGAACGCGTGGGATGTCGCACAGTAGGCGGTCCCGCTCGCTGCGGCGTAGCGGTGGGCGTCCCTCTCCTCCTCGGCCACCTCCTGTGAGACGGGGCGGCCGCCGCCCACAGGTCGAGGGTGTCCTCCAGAAGCGCCTCCACGTCCTCCTGGCTCAGCTTCTCGACCGCGGCGAGGACCGCCGGGCCGTAGCCGGGGCTCCCGGTGTCATGGGCCGTGGAGTGGAACCGCCGGGTGGCCGGGGAGCACATGGTGCCGGGGGAGGGGAGCAGCGAGTAGACGGTGCCGGCGAGGCTGGCGACGACGAGCCGGTCACCGGCGAGGACCTTATCCGCGAGGCTGGCCTGGCACGGTCGGCACTGCTCCACGCAGGCGCCGACCAGCGCGGAAGCCGTCTGCATGTCGGCCTGCCGGTCGGTTCCGAAGCCGGAGCCGTCGACCGGCCGGAGAGGCTGGGGTTGTGTCCCTTGCGGCGGCCGGTGGGGATGATCAGGTCCGGCTGGATGCCGATGCCCGTAGTCCTCTACGCAGTGTCCAGTCTGGCCACGAGCACCCCAGCGCAAAGGGCGTAGTTTCCCGCCGCGAGCAAGATGCCGACCTGGTTGTCGATCTTGTTGCCCGGGAGGGGTAGGGACAACTTCTCAAGCATGCGGCAGCTGAGTCGCAACGCCGAGAACAGTCCTTCGAGTTCTTCACCGTGCTCCGGCGCCTGTTGCACCGCAGCGACCAACAAAGATTCGGCTGCCTGCCGCTGCTCTTGAGGCAGGGACGTCGCCGCGGCATTTGCGTGGTCCGTGACTGACTCAAGCACCTTGTCCACGCCCTGTCCGGACGTCGCAGCGTAGATCGAAGACCACATCAACGTCATCGAGAGGAAGACGTACAACACTGTCTCCTGAGTAAGGGGTTCAGCCAAGGTGACCCCGAAGACCGCCACGGGATGATCTTGGTGAATCAGAGTGCAGCACGGCGGGGTCATGCTCGCCTTCCTGTACCGCACCCAGGGGGCCGCTGGCGCGCAGCCTCTGGGCGCGGTACAGGGTGACTGGGATTAGTGGGTCTTCGAATTTGATGGGGGTGCGGCGGTGACGGGCGGGCTCGCCGGTCACGCTGTGTGAGGTAGCTCGGGTGGTGGTACCCCGGACGCAAG
>NZ_JBHVCT010000179.1:0-4620 GCF_042803195.1 Streptomyces sp. NPDC057428 | reverse complement strand
AACGCCTACGTGATGCGGTGGATGCGCAAGAAGTTCAAACGGCTGCGGGGCAGGAAGAAAGCCCAGACCGCGTGGAACCAGGCCGTCGCACGACGACCCCGGTTCTTCGCCCACTGGGCCTGGACCACCCACGCACCCCGCGTCTGGTGACCAGAACGACAAGAGCCGTATGACGAGAGATCGTCACGTACGGATCTGTGAGGGCCGAGGGGTGAGATTCCCCTCGGCTACTCGGCGGCCTTGAACTCTGAATCCCCCCGGGTTTGATGGAGACATCGAAGACCCGGAAGGACCCGATCATGGCTGCTCCCCGTAAGTACCCCGACGAACTGCGTGAGCGTGCGACGCGTCTGGCGATCGAGGCCCGCAAGGACCCGGTCGGCCGGGCCGGCGCGATCAAGCGCATCGCCGACCAGCTCGATGTCCACCCCGAGGCGCTGCGGGGGTGGGTCAAGCGGGCCGAGACCGACGGCGGTCTGCGCCCCGGGACCACCAGCGTGGAGGCCGCGCGGATCGCCGAGCTGGAACGTGAGGTCAAGAAACTGCGCCGGGCCAACGCGATCCTGAAGTCGTCGGCGACTTTCTTCGCGGCGGAGCTGGACCGTCCACTGCGCTGAAGGTCGCCTATATCGACCAGCACAAAGAGGAGTTCGGCGTCCAGCCGATCTGCGACGTCCTGAAAGGCACGGACGCCGAGATCGCATCGAGCACCTACTACGCCACGCATGCCCGGCCCGAGTCCGCCCGCGCGGCCCGTGACCGGGAGCTCACCGAGGAGATCCGCGTGATCCACTCCGACAACTACGGCGTCTACGGCGCCCGCAAGATCCACGCCGCGCTGCGGCGCGAGGGCCGGCCGGTGGCCCGCTGCACGGTCGAGCGCCTGATGCGGGCGGCCGGCCTGCGCGGCGTGATGAGGGACAAGAGCCCGCGCACCACCCGGCCCGCCCCGGAGACCGACCGCCCCGCGACCTGGTCGAGCGGCAGTTCACCGCCGAGGCACCCAACCAGCTGTGGGTCGCGGACATCACCTACATCAAGACGCACTCGGGCTGGGTATACGCGGCGTTCGTCATCGACGTCTTCTCCCGCATGGTCGTCGGCTGGCAGGCCGCCACCAGCCTCTACACCGAACTCGCCCTGGACGCCCTGGAGATGGGCCTATGGAGACGCCGGCGCACCGGCGCCGACCTGACCGGACTCATCCACCACAGCGACCGCGGAGTTCAATACCGGGCCCTGCGCTACACCGAGCGCCTGGAGGAGGCCGCGGCCGTGGCCTCGGTCGGATCCAAGAGCGATTCGTACGACAACGCCCTCGCCGAGGCATTCAACAGTCTGTTCAAAGCCGAGCTGATCCGCAGCGCGGGCCCCTGGACCGGCATCAACGACGTCGAGATCGCCGTCGCCGAGTACGTCGTGGTTCAACCAGCGAAGGCTCCACGGAGAGCTCGGGCACGTCCCACCGGCCGAGTTCGAAGCCTCCCACGCGGCATCACCCGCACCCCAGACCACTCCCTGAAAACCAGTTAATCGACACTCCACAAAACCCGGGGCCTGACACTCGCCCGAATAGTCCTTCATCGCCATCGGCGGTCTTCTCGCTTCCTCCGGATCAAGCAGATCCAGTATCAGCGTGTCCACCACTCAGGGGGAGGCCCCGCACATCAGACAACTGCGGGTAACAAACTGACCAGTTCAATAGAGCACAGTCACAGGCTGCCCATCCTGCGGACCGGCTGACCGCGGTACCGAGACGATCTCCGCCTACGAAGATCTTGCCAGAGCCACGTTCACGTGTACGCCGACAAGTGATTGCGAATCAGCAGGTCAATGGGCCTGTCAGGTAGTCTCGCATGGCTTCGGATGGGGTCTTGTCGCCGAGGACCATGCGGGGGCGCCGGTTGAGCTGTCGGGCGGCTTCTCGCAGATCGGTGGCCGTGTGCACGGACAGATCGGTGCCCTTGCGGAAGTACTGCCGCAGCAGCCCGTTGGTGTTTTCGTTTGTGCCGCGCTGCCAGGGTGAGTGCGGGTCGCAGAAGTAGATCCGCAGCCCGGTCAGCGCCTCGATGTCTTGGTGCAGGGCGAGCTCTCGGCCCTGGTCCCAGGTGAGGGTCCGGCGGAGCTGGGGTAAGGATGTGGGGGCGTCCCCTCTGCAGGGCAGTGCGGCGGGCCTCTATCCGCCCCGCAGGGGTTGTCACTCCAGCGGCTGCGGATGGTCGGGATCGAAGCCGAACGCGTCTAGCGACCAGGCATCGACAGCACTGATGGGGAGGCACCAGGTGCGTTGATCGCCGTCGATGTTCACCTCAGCGAGGTGAACATACTTCGGCGTCTCGGGTGGTGAGGCATGCGGGGCGCCAGCCTTGCGCCGTCGCTGGTTCTCATTCCTCTTCTGGCTGGCATACTCCGTCAACCTGTCGAAGGACGACGCGAGCCCAGCAGCGTTTCCGCTGCGCACAGTGTCGGTAATCGATTGCCGGTATCGGACTTCGCTGATGAGACGCCCGCTGACCTGCCAGCCCCCGGCAAGCAGTGTCACGTCGATGAGGAGACCGTCGATGGCGTCGGCATGCGCAACAGCCTCAGTCAATGAGTGCAGTTCTGACATGTGATGACCCTAGTGCACTCGGGTATCCGTCGAGCGGGAGGCCGACGCCGTGCCAGGATTCCAGGGCCTCACCGTGGGAGAACGAAGCGGCCGCTTCTGGCCTCTTCCCGGCAAGCCTTAACGAGCTGGTGCGTTATTGCGGTCGATGTGTTCTTGCCGGTGGGTGGCGTGATCCGGATGTGGCGATCATGGTCAGTCGGACGGTTCTCGCGCATCAGGTGTGCACGGGGGTCTCCCGGGGGCATCTCGCGTCACTGGTGGAGGAGTTTGGCAGCCCGTGGCAGGCCGTGGTCGAGGGAGCGTTGCCACGAGGCTCGCGGCGGGGCCAGAAACCGTGAGGCAGGAGCCGGTGTCCGGCATCGGCTGGTGTTCGTCGACCGTCTCGTGGCCACACTGATCCAATTATGGCTCGATGTGCCGCATGCGGCGCTGGGGCTGCTGTTCGGCGTCGACCGCTCCACCGTCACCCGTGCGATCGGCGAGGTACGGGGGCTACTGGCCGAGCGGGGATGCGCGGTCCCAGACCGGCCCGGCCTGTGGACCCTGGCGGATGTGTTCGCATACGCCCAGGCCGAAGACATCGAGCTGCGGCTGGACGCAACCGAGATCCAGGTCCGAGGCCCCCTGCCAACCCGCGGCGGACGCCGTGCTTTCGTCTCGGGTAAGAAGAAGCAGAACACCATGAAGGCCACCGTCTTCGCCGACCACCAGGGCTGCACCCTCGGGACCGATGCCCTGCGACCAGGGTGAATGCCTGACGCGACCGCCAGCCTGGCTCTGCTGCCCATCTGGCACGCTGGGTGCCTCGTGCGTCAAGAAGCCGCACGTAACGCACACAGCGCACGTAACGCACGCGAGCGTTTTGCCCAGAATGTCCGCCGTAGGGTGCTGACCTGCGGCTACTTCCACCTGTTTGCGCTCCACATGTTTCGCGATGACGCATCACGTGGAGTGCGTGGCGATTCTGGAGCCCGCGGACAAGGGTGCCTGACCTGCGTTTTTGTGGTCTGGGCGGGTCACTCGACCTGTTTTCCTGCGTGCAGCGGGTCGAACGGACATATCGATCCGCGCAAGCCGGCCCTGAGTGGTTGGTATCACCTCGCCACCTAGATACCAGTCAGGTATCATCACTGTATGGCGATGACACTCCGACTCCCCGATGACCTTGATGCGAAGCTCACCGAGCGTGCTCGTCGGGAGCACCGCAGCAAGCAGGAGCTTGCCATTGAGGCCATTCGTGACGCCCAGAATCGGGCCGAGCTGAAGGTCGGCGACGTCCTGGCCGAGCTGATGGACAGCGATGCGGAGATCCTGGACTACCTGAAGTGACCGAAGTGCGCTACATCCAGATCGACGAGATTCTGGCCGTCGCTCGGACGGTCAACGGTACCGAGCACAGCGTGCGTGACATGGGACTCTTGGTGTCAGCGATCGAACGGCCCCGGACCAACGTGTTCGGGGCCGAGCTGTATCCCATGCTGCACGAGAAGGCGGCGGCGTTGCTGCACTCCGTTGCCCGCAATCACGCGCTGATCGATGGCAACAAGCGCACAGCCTGGCTTGCCATGCGCGTCTTCCTGCGGTTCAACGGCGTCAGTGCCGGTACCGTCCCGCCGCCCGTCTCCATTGCCGGGCCGTTCGTGGAGGAAGTTGCGCAGGACCACGTCGATGTACCGGTCATTGCCAAGCGTCTGGCGGCCTGGTTTCCCCTTTCCTGAGCACGACGACATGAGGGTCGGCGTACTCGCGTGCCGGCCCCTCATGCGCTGTCCGGCCTGCTCGGATCAGGCCGGAACCGGTGCTGCGCACTCGACGCCTGCGAAAATCCTGGAAGACCCAAGATCAAGAAACCTCCGTTCTGTTGGTAGCCGTCGTGTGCTTGAGCAGTTTGGTTGCGACCGTGCTTCTGGTCTTGACGCAAGACCGCGAAGTTTGCTGATCGGCGGGGCTGTCAAGGGGTGATTTGTGCTGGTGGGAGGGTCTGGACGCACGACGGGACCCCTGACGAT